>JAFGLL010000024.1 GCA_016928095.1 Thermoplasmatota archaeon | reverse complement strand
TGTCCCTGACCCCATGACGGTATGCCGTCCAAGGGGTGTGACATTTTCGACCGGCACTTATGTGCACTTTTCAATCGGCGTCTACACGCCCGGACCTTCAACGAAAAATGATCGGAAAAGAATTGTTACCGTTTTTCGCCTGGCCAACACTTCCAATATGATCAATTCGGGCGGGAATAAAATAATGATGAATTGATTCCCATTCTCTTCAAACAATAATTGATGAAAACCGAGAATGGGCCCGCCCGGATTTGAACCGGAGTCTATGGCTCCCAAAGCCACAAGTATAACCAAGCTAGCCCACGGGCCCACGGTATATTGGCGAGTGAAACGAGGCAATATGCCTCTATCGGGTCCATGGACCAGCTTGTATCCCCCCGGAAAAATATCCGGGAGGGTGGGGTATTAACCCCATGTGCTCCCGTTTCGGGGAAACGGGAGAAGTATAACCAAGCTAGCCCACGGGCCCATGGAAGTGTTGGAGATGAATGGACAGATGCTGTCCATTGACAGAAGGAGTGGAATGATACATACTTATTAAAACCTTTGAGGACCCCTTTCACTTGCTCCCGTGATAGAGTGAATATATTGCGGATAACAGATGGTGGTCCACATCGACGAAGGGCATCTCCTCTCCGAGTACGTCCCTGTTCGATGAGGTAAGCTCCAGGATCCTCTGGAAATTGTCCGTTGCCACCTGGATGGACCCGATCTTCGCCTTATCCATGGAATCAAGAAGTGTCTCCTTCAGTTTGATGGGAAGCTCAACGTTCTCGATGATAGCATCAAGGAACGTTCTGTATGCCGTTGCAGCCCCTTTGTGGTCCCCCATCTTGTAAAGGAGCGATGCCCTGGTGACATGGAAATAATACCTGAGCCTCTGTGGTATCGTTCCGACCTCGAGTTCATCCAGCGCTTCGAGGGCCTTCTGAGGTCCGTTCACCCTCTCCTCCAGGTAGGGGGTCCACAAACGAACGCATTCCATTATGGACCTTGTAATATCATCCCCTCCGGACATCTCCCCTATCTTCCCGAACAATTTCAGGGCCCCTGAATGATCGTCCTCCAGAATATCGATGACAGCGGTCAGGAACGATCTCTGGACCTCCTCGGTCGCGGACAATGAGGAGGGAAGTGCCTTCAGCGTTTCCCCCCCGGATTCCCTGAGAAGGTCCTTGGAAGGTATCTGCATATGTGCCATCAGCAGGATGTTCATGGCATCCTTTGCTCTTCCCGCTCCAAGGAGTTGGTGGACCTCTTCCGAGACATACAGCGGAACGGGTCCGAGGCCGGTCTCATCCTCGATCCCGAAGGGATAAGGAGGGACCATTCCCTCTATCTCCTGATGGAATCCCAATGAGGTGAGCTTGTCATGGAACAGTCCTGACAGGGTCAAACGGGCCCCTCTCCTCTCTTCCATTGAGATGTTCATCACGGCCTGGTCCCTTATCAGGTCGTGGATGACGTATCCTCCGGGAGTCCCGAAGATCAGGTGATGGTCCATCAGCGATCTCAGGATATCCGCTTCCGGGGAGACCATTTTCCGAAGGTCCTCCTCACCGAGCTGGAGCCTGCTCAGGGAAAGAAGGCCGAGCAATCTCATCTCGTTCTTGGAAAGCTTGTTGAATATCTCCTCTGTCAGGAACTGATCGAAGTCGCCAATGTCGTAATTATAACCTCCCCTCTCCACCAGGACAAGTGCGAGGGGATGCCCCCCTGTTCTCTCGATGATGGTATCCACCTCGTCCTCCTTGAAACCCCTCTCCAGAAGTAGCTTCCTTGATGTTTGCTTGTCGAAACCGAGCAGCTCGAGCTCGCCGATAAGATTGTGGATCCGGACATCCCTGATATCATAGAACTCCGCCCTCTTTCTGGACAGGACCAGGAGATCGACCCCCTTCATGAACCGGAGCCTTTCCTTGAGCGAGTAGAGGAACATCGTCACCTCCGACGGAGCCCGGTGAAGGTCATCGAATATGATCAGATAGGGGTATTCATCGTTCTTTTCCTTGAGCAGGTCGCAGACAGCCTCTATATCCACATCCCTTGTCGTATCGAGGTAAGACCTAAGATGTGTCCATCCCGACCTGGCAAGGAACTCTCCTAGCTCCCTCAGAACGTAGGAAATGGAGGTCCATTCCTTCAGGTCTATGTAGAAGATGTTCATATCCTTCATGCACATCTGTGTGATCTTCCAGCTAAGGGTGGTCTTTCCGACCCCGGCTATACCGTAAACGACGGTCACCTTCCTTTTCGCCGAAGCAATGGCCGCTCTGATCTCCTCTATCTCCCTTTCCCTCCCAAGGAATATGTCGGGAGGTGTCAGGGAATGGATGAAGAGTGTATGCCCCTTCTTCTCTTCATGGGGGACCACCGCATGGTCCCTGTCGAGCACTCCGGAGCTCAGCACGTCCGAGAGCAATTTGAGGTCCAGAGATCCGCCATGGTAAAGGTTGATGATGGTATCCGTCGTGACCTTTCCGTTCTCCCTCACCTCGATCTTCGTTCCACCGATGTCATCAAGAAGCTCCCTTGCAGACATTATTCCTTCATCGGTAAGCAGGTAGACCTTTCTCCTTCTTGTGAGGCCTTCTATATGTGCCAGGTTCTCCTCCACAAGGTCCCTGTTGATCAGGGAACCCACCGCCCTTGGCACTGCGGACCTGATGATGCCTAGATTATCAGCTATACCATCCTGTGTTACATCAACGGGTGCCTGAAGCTCCCCACGGAACCTCGTGTACCCGAGTAGAAGTATCATTATCCTGTCGCCAACGGTAAGACGCTTGCCCTTACAGCTCAACCTGTCATCCTCCGTCAAGACGGTAATTCCATATTGCTGCCAATCATTATAAAACAGACTGTTCGATGAGGTGTCATGCCTGCAAGGTTCACGGAAGGATTGACCGGTTCATGTTCAGGGAACCCGCCTCAGGGCTGCCGGTACTGCGATAGGGGTTCGAAGATGGTCCTTTATATTACCGGAATATGCAGGCAGGATTGTTATTACTGCCCGCTTTCGGAAACCAGGAAGGACAAGGATGTGATCTATGCGAACGAGCGGCCTGTCGAAGGCGATGAATGGCTTCGGACCATCATCAGCGAGGGCAGGAGGATGAAAGCTCTGGGCACCGGGATCACCGGAGGTGACCCGATGGTGGTTCCGGAAAGGACGGCTCTCGTCATCAGGACCCTGAAGGAGGAGTTCGGCAGGAAGCACCATATCCATCTGTACACCTCCGGACCTTTCGATAAGGGCCTGATCACGACAATGAAGGAAGCTGGCCTCGACGAGATAAGGTTCCACCCACCGCTTTTTTCATGGACCTCTTTCAGATATCTGGAGAACGACCTTGATGAAGGCGACGCATCCCTCACCCTTCCCTACCATGATCTCATATCGGAGGCAAAGAAGATGGTCCCGGCCGTCGGACTGGAGGTCCCATCGATCATCGATGAGGAAGGTCCAGGTGGACCCAGTTCCGAAGGTCTTCTGGAACTTGCCAGGTATGCCTGCAGGTTGAAGTTGGACTTCATGAACATCAACGAGCTCGAGGCCAGCCACACCAACATGGACATCTTTGCAGAGAAAGGTTACTCACTCGTGGGGGATTCCATGGCCGTTGAGGGTTCATCGGAGCTCGCATGGTCCGTTATAGGGCAGGTGAAAAAGGAATTCCCCGGAACGAGGACCGTCTTTCATTTCTGCTCCTCCGTTTACAAGGATTCCGTGCAACTTCGGAACAGGTTGAAGAGGATGGCCAACAACCTGAAGAGACCCTACGATATCGTTACAGAGGACGGGACCTTCCTCCGCGGGATCGTTGTCACGGGTGATCCTGATGGAATGATCGCCATCATCAGGGAAGGATACGGGGTCCCCGATGAATTGATGGAGGCTCTCGAGGACAGGGTCCTGATCGCTCCCTGGGTCCTTCAGGAGATCGGTCCCTCGCTTGAAGAGGAGACCTACCTTTCCGAGGTCTATCCCACATGGGACGGGCTCGAGGTCGAGAGGACCCCGATATAGATACTGTCGTCCAACGGATTTAATATGCAATTCGCTCTCCACCTGACCATGGACACCCTCAGGGTCGGGGTCATAGGTCTCCAGGGAGACGTCTTCGAGCACATCTCCGCCTTAAGAAGGGCCTTTGAAGATCTCGGAATAAAGGGGGAAGCCGTATGGGTGAGGAGGCCCCCCGATCTCGAGAGGATCGAAGGCCTGGTGCTCCCCGGAGGGGAATCAACCACGATCTCGAAGCTCCTTTCCACCTTCGGACTAAGGGACATATTGAAGGAGATGGCCGGAGGAGGAGCCCCCATACTCGGAACATGCGCCGGTTGCGTACTTCTTGCAAGAGAAGGTGATGCTCTGGTTTATAAGACCAGGACCGAACTCCTCGCACTGATGGATATGAGCGTTGACAGGAACGCTTTCGGACCCCAGAGGGAATCCTTCGAGGCAAACGTCGATATCGAGGGGTTGGGAAGTTATCCGGGAGTGTTCATCCGGGCTCCGTTGATCAAAAGGGTCTGGGGTGACTGCAAGGCCATCGGGACCTTTCATGGGAAGATGGTCCTTGCAAGGCAGAAGAACCTGCTTGCGGCAAGCTTTCATCCGGAGCTGACGGATGATACCAGGTTCTACAGGATGTTCCTTGGGATGTTCTAAGGTCCATCCTCCATTTTTCCTTCCTTTGGTCCGCCCCCATCGACCTTCTCTTCCTTGTTGGCCCCGGTCGGATCATTGGTCCCGGGGGAGTAAAGGACCACCCACCATACGGCAACAAGCAGGATAAGACCTGCAGAACCGAAGATAGACCAGAAAATGATGCGGTTCCTGGTATTATCTGGTTCGTCCCCCCACCCTTTTGGTGGGATCGTATGGATGGATATGTTCATGGTATCGGACCCTCCGTTACCATCATCCACAACGACCGTGAGATCGTTCTGATCGGGGAAAACGTACCGTGTGACGGTCACCCCTTCTCCTGCATCGTCCTCACCCAGTGACCATGAGACCATGATCTCGTCCCCGTCGGCATCCATGTACACAACGCTGTATGTTACAGGGTTCTCGAGGTTGTCAGGGTCACCGCTCAGGGTAATATTGATGATCTCGGGTGCGTCGTTCACTGGCGTTACGTTCAGTGTCCACGCTCCATCAACGAGCGTATGGTCCTCGATGTAATTGTAACCGATGAGGGTGATGCCGTTCCAGTCTACAGCGGTCATGATGTTGAGATGACCATCCACGAGGCTAATGGTGATGTTCTCATCATAGGTGTAGATGCTCACCACCGTATCGTTGTCCAGGCCGAGAATCTCATTTACACTCTCTTCCGAAAGAAGAGATGAGTCCTCCTCGATGGTAAAGTCATCCTCTGCTGAAACGATGGAGGAAAGGAGACATATAACAAGGACGATAGTTGGAACAACAGGAGGGAACCTCATCCGATGTCTATCGGTGACCTTTCATTAAATTGTTACCCGGGAAAATGAGAAATACTCACACGTTTCTTCCATTTTTCATGAGAGGGCTCTTCATAGGTCGGTTCCAGCCGCTTCATCTTGGCCATGTCGCCATTATGGAGACAGCATTGAGCGAGGTCGATGAGCTTGTGGTCGGCATAGGCTCTGCAGAAAGCTCCTACACCCCAACGGACCCCTTCAGTGCCGGCGAGCGCATGGAGATGCTCCTTGGATGCGCGATGGAGTACGGGTGGGGGGGTAGACTGATACCTGTTCCCGTCAGGGATGTCAACAGGTATTCGATATGGGTGGACCATGTGGTATCCCTTGTCCCGAAGTTTGACCGGGTGTTCTCCAACAATCCACTGACCTCAAGCTTGTTTCGGAATGCCGGGTTCGAGGTATGCTCCACGAAGATGGTCGACAGGAAGCATTTCTCAGGGACCGCTATAAGAGACCATATGAGAACCGGTGGAGAATGGCGAAGGTATGTACCCCGTTCCACGGCCGAGCTGATCGAACATCATCGATGGATCGAAAGGATGACGGATATATGGGACGGGGACCAATGATGAGGCACGGAAGCTGGGAGAAGGTCGTGGGTCTCTCCATCGAGAAGGGGATCACCATTGCGATTGCGGAATCTTGCACGGGAGGTTATATCTCACACATGTTAACGGAGGTCCCCGGCTCATCCAGTTGTTATCTGGGAGGGGTTGTAGCATACTCCGACCGGCTGAAGATGGACCTCCTGGGTGTTTCGAAAAGGACACTACAGGAGCACGGGGCGGTCAGCCGTGAGATCGCTTCCGAGATGTCAAGAGGTATAATAGAGAGGACCGGGGCTGAAATAGGTCTATCTGTCACGGGGATAGCAGGACCTTCCGGTGGGACGAACGAGAAACCCCAAGGTACGGTATTCATTTCCGCTCATATGAAGGACGGAAGAAGCGTCACGGAGGGTTTTTTGCTGGAGGGACTCTCCCGCACAGAATTCAAGGAGGAGGTGGCGGAGAGGGTCATTGGAATGCTCCTTGGATCCCTGCTTTCCCTTGAAGGGGAGGGCCCGAGATAACCTATTTACCCTATGAACAGATACACGGGTAGGTGAGAGATGATGGAGCCCGTGTGTGCCCTCGATTATCGCTACGGCAGGAAGGAGATGAAGGAGATCATGTCCTACAAGGCACGGGTCTCGAGATGCCTTCAGGTGGAAGCTGCCCTTGCCCGGGCCCATGCAAAGGTCGGGAACATACCAAAGAAAGCTTCGGTGGAGATATCCCGGAAAGCTTCCTTGAAGCATGTGGACCTGAGGAGGGTGGAGGAAATAGAGGCCGGGATACATCATGATATCATGGCTATTGTATATGCTCTGACAGAGGTATGTGACGGGGACGCAGGCAAGTATGTCCATCTTGGTGCGACATCATACGATATCGTTGATACGGCCCTTGCCATGCAGATGCGGGATGGGCTCGCGATCCTGGATGAAGGCCTTGGGTCGCTCGAGGACGTTCTGGCGGAAAAAGCGGAAAGGTACAAAGCCCTGGTGATGGTCGGAAGGACCCACGGGCAGTATGCCATACCGATAACCCTTGGATTGAAGATCGTAGTGTGGCTGGCGGAATTCCACAGACACAGGCAAAGGCTTCAAGAATGCAGGAAAAGGGTACTCGTCGGGAAGATGTCCGGTGCAGTTGGAACCGGGGCGGCACTTGGAACCAGAGCCTTCGAGATCGAGAGGATGGTAATGGAAGAGCTGGGTCTTGGTGCAGAGGAAGCTGCTACCCAGATCGTCCAGAGGGACCGGCTGAACGAGCTTCTCGGCCACCTGGCGAACCTGTCGGTATCCGTGGAGAAGGTGGCCACGGAGATAAGGACGCTTCAGAGACCGGAGATAGGGGAGCTTGCGGAACCCTTCGATGCGGAAAGACAGGTAGGTTCATCCACCATGTCCCATAAAAGGAACCCCGTTGTGTCCGAGAACATCACGGGTCTGGCAAGGACGCTGAGGGGATTCCTCGTTCCGGCCTACGAGAACGGGGTCCAGTGGAACGAGAGGGACCTGTCCAATTCATCATCCGAGAGGTTCATCATACCCCATATGACGGTCCTTGCGGACGAGATCGTGAGCAAGCTCACCATGGTCCTTGAGGGCCTCATCGTGAACGAGGACCGGATATCTGAGAACCTCAAAAAGGCAGGCGATGTCATAATGGCGGAATCGGTGATCATGAAACTCGTGGAAAGGGGTATGGGCAGACAGGAGGCCCACGAGATCACAAGGAAAGCCGCAATGAAGCATTACAGCGGGATCCCATACAGAACTGCCCTGCTCCAAGATGAGAAGATCCATCCTCTGCTGAGCGAGAGCGAGGTCGATGAAGCATTGACCCCGTCAAGATACATCGGTGTATCGGTCCAGAGGGTCGAAAAGGTCATCGATATGGTAAGGTCACCATAGGATGGTCAACCCTCTGTATGTGGACAGCTCCCACTCGGAGCCTGTTGGGTGATAGAGGTCCGATGCCGGTTCACTGTCGGAGAATACGTTCATTTTCTGGGTGAAGCTGTATCTCCCATCATCTGATACGGTCGTTCTGGTATATGTCGCATATATCATATCCTTGGTACCGATCAGGGACCCGGATGATGTCCATGAGGGGACCTCCTCGAGAAGGATCGTCCTTATATCACCGTAACCTTCGATCACCATGCCCGATGATACGCCCCATATGAGGTCCCTCACCAGGCTGTTCAGCCTTCCGGACGGAAGGAGGTCGGCTGACATGCTGGCCTTTACCCCTCCATCCTCCCCGTGATACCACGGGTCTACGAGGAATGTCCTCGAGGCAGGGTGCGAGCCTTCGCCTCCTGTGGATGTGGACCTGATCCCGAACCATATACCATTCTCCCTTGACAGCGAGGAAAGCTCTCGGAGGACCATCGATACCTGCGACTCGCCGAACTTTTCCGGAACCTCGACGCTCACCCTGGCCTCATCGAAGATCTCCATGGGGTCGATGCTCTTTGTCCCTGCAAGGATGAAGGATATGGTCATGTTCCTATCCTTCCCGTCATCCCTTGTCAGGACATACGGAGAGGGAAGGCTCCAGGTCATGAGTTCCACTGGTGGAGATGCGATCTCCCAACCTCCTTCCACGAAAAGGGAGGATACGTCAGGGTCGGGGATGGAGGGATCGTCCACTCCCTCGTTGATATACTGGCTTCCGATGTTCCCCCTGATGGAATATTCGTCTGTGTAGGGGCTGATATCGAAGACCAGCCCCCGGGAAGTTATGACCTGCGCATCCACCCGATACGCACCGATCTTCATACCGTAGATGGAGAGCCTGACGGACCCTTCCGGGAGCGAGGAAGTGATGTGAAGCACGTCCTTGATCTCGGAATACTGGAAAACAAGATGATGCCCCTCCACCCAGACCTTGGTCAGTTGCTCGGGTCGGATCCCGGGACCTTCGGTATAGTTCTCCCAGAACTTATCGATAGCATCCCTGTATATGCCGGTATCGGCCCATCTGGTGAGCTGCTGTTCGGATGACATCGAGAGCGAATGTGCGATGCTGCGGACAAGTGCATCGTCCACGACCGGTACCTGCTGGTACCATTCCATGGTCCTGAGGAGGCTGGTCAATATCGAGAATCCCTCTTCCAGCCTTGGATGGACCTGGTCCTCGTAGAATTCGGTGGCATTGGCCTCCCTTGTGATCTCCCAACCTGTGACGAGGTCGTCCCAGTACAATTTTCCGGTATTGATGTTCACAAATTCGTATGCCATATCGTTGACCGGTCTTCCGGGGAACCATGTATGGACCCTCAGCGGGAAGCTGAAGCGGACGGTATGTGTGATGGGATCCTGGTCGATGGGAGCGTTGCCACCATACCCCTCGTAGGATGCTTCCACGTCCAACTTACCGCTCAGCTCGAAGTTCCATTCAAGTCTGAAATCATGGTCCGCAGGTTTTGGTGGAGGAGGTATCGAGCCGCATCTGGTCAACGTACTCCTTGTTGGTTTACTCTCTAGATCGGATATGGTCTTTGAATTGTCCGCGTTGGTGAACCAGGTATCGACCCGATCGAACCCGATGGTCTTCATGTCACGCTCCATCACCATGTAATCCTTCACAGGTCGAAAGACCGGCTTCAGGGAAGGGACCTCTGTATCTTCGGATGGGAGGTAGTCATCCCTTGGTAATACCATTAATCCTTCCGTGGACGGGTATGAAGGATGATGGGCTAGAGAGGCGGAGTCGATGATGTCCGACAGCTTTCTTGGGTTCAGGAGACCCTGTTCCTCGAGGGCGGACGACATATCCAGAACGTTCATGTTGACATTGTAGTTGCGGTCCATTGAGAGGTATCGTCCCAGGATATCAGCGCTATCGGCATGTCCCGCTCCCACGGCACCTTCTATGATGTCCCCTAAGGACCTCTTGGCACCGGTCCCTGCATTCCTGAGGTAGAAGGAATTGAAGTTGTTGATCTCGGCCTGCCCCCAGAACCGGGATCCGGTAGGGTTCATCTTGACATCCGGATGCTGGTCCCTGAAGAAAGCATCGATCGAGTCGATAAGCTCCTGAGGCACCTGACCGGTCCAACGGGTCATCCTCAGCGCAAGGGCGATGTTGAATGCCAGCTCCACATCACCTTCGTTGAGCACATTGAGATCTGACTGGTAGCTCTGATCGCCGAATCCCGTGGTCGATCTGAACCTGGCAAGTGTGGTAAGCATGTACTCCATGTCCCTTGCCATTCCCGAACCGTATCCGTTCATGTCCGCCTCGAGGAGTTCCATCAGCTTCAGCAGTCCCCTCTCCGGGTCCACCACTTCTGTGGAGAAGGATATTGTCTCTTCGAACGATCGGCCTCCGGCCAGAGGTTCGATAAGGATCGTCACGTTCACATCGGTCCGGATGCCCGGAAGAAGGGGAAGTGTCCCGCTCCCCCCATACAACATGGAGTTCGTGATCAGGATGCCCAGGTCCCCTTCCAGAGAGGCAGGTGGGACCGGCAGCATCACCTGCAGGTCGACCTCTCTTACCTCGACCTGACTTGAAAGGACCGTGATAAGATGGTCATCCACTGTGATCCTTGATGAGGATACCCAGAGAGAGAGGTCCCTGGAGAGCTCGGACTCGATCTCCTTTTGAGTACTCTCCTCCATCGATGAGAGCTTTGCATGGGTAAGTGTTGAGAACTGCTGTGCAAGAGGACCCGTGTCCATGGAAGGCATTTCCTCGTTGGCAGGTTCCCTCATGAGCCGGTATGATACCAGGGCAGAAAACCCCGCAACTATCAGTGTACTCACGATCAGTATCATCGAAAGTGTCCTGGTGTTCATCATCAGCTCAACCTCCAGACCCTGAGGTCGAAGACCACGCTTCCCTGTTCCTCCCCAAGCCCGACGGCCACCTCCCTGACAGCAGAACAGTCGGGACCCTTGTCCATTTCTTCTCCGATAACATAGTCGGGTCCTGTGATACCGGAGCCCGGGGTTACCTTCAACCGGTATCTCATATCCTTGCCGAGTATCCATTCAAGCATTTCCCGGAGTTCATCATCCATGGCAGAGTTGTCCTCGGATGAGCTCTCTCCCGAGAAAAGGACCTGGAATGCTGTTGGAACAGGGATATCGGAATAGCTCGTCCCGCTTATCTCGATGGCCGGGATCGTGCTTGAGATGAGTACATACAAAGCCTCGCGAGACACCTCACCAACCTCGTGTTCGGAGCTACGATCCGCGATGAGCTCCGGAAGGATGGCCCCTATCAGGAAACCGGATATGGACAGGATGACGAAAACCGCGATCGCCACGTTCCCAGGTATGGAGGGCAAAGCTCGATCACCGGAACTCTGGCTCAGGACCTCGAGGGTGCTTTCTCTCCTATCCAACGAGCATCACCTCCAGCCTCCCCGGTATCACCCTGCCGTCGTCCATGGATATCGGAAGGACCTTGATCAAAGGTGTGGTATCACCGATGTCCTTCTTCTCGAAGGTCTCCCGGTCCGGAATGTAGATCGTCAGACCGCTTCCGTCAATGGTCTCGACCCTGATCCTCACCGACCTACCATCGCCAATATCGATCCGGTCGTATCCTGAGGCGAGTCTCGAGAGAGAGAGCGCCCCCGACCCCGAGATGAAATCGTTAGAGACCGTCGTGAGAAGGTCTTCCGCCTCGGAGTCTCGGTCTGGTCCGTCATTTTCATGCCAGCTCCTGTAGATGGCTACGGAGCATCCTGCCAGGAGGACCACTAGACCTGCTGCCATCAATGACAGGGCAATGGTGTTCTCACCGTCCTTTTTCGTGATAATGACCTCCTACAGTATCAGAACCATGAATTCGGATATGTTTTTAATTTTATGGTACACTGTGTAATGGTCCATCACCGTACTGACCGGTCATCAAAAAGGTTTTTGATACCGTTCATGAACAGAATTTATTATAAAGGACAACTTACCATGGATAGCGGTATCCGAGGTGCAAGCGTATGTCGAAGACCCTCCTGTTTGCGACGTTCATGGTCATTACCATTATGCTGTCATCTGCTCTTCCGGTAATATTTCCGGCTGGAGCGGGGCCCACGAGGGGGGAGATCGCCGGCGTATATGAGGGTGAGGAGATATACCGATCCTCAAGGGCGCTGTCCGGAGGAATGGCATCCGGGGACCCGGACCAAGACGGAGATACCGAGATCGCGTTCTGCGATTTCGATGGGAATGTGATTCTCCTGGAACCGAGAGGGGATGGCGGTTTCGATCCTATCTTCATCTGGCAGGTAGAGGGACCTCAGGGTTCCAACAAGACACTGTTCGATCTGTTGATCGCCGATGTCGACCCCGAAAAGGAGGGTCAGGAAATAATCACCGCTGGAGATGCCGGGATACCTCTGAAAGAGATATACATGATCCATTATAACGGGACCGCTTGGGTCACGGAGGTGATACATAGATGTCAGTTCAGGATCTTCGATCTCGAACTGGGGGACATAGATCCTGCGCCCGGTATGGAGATATTGTTCGGGAGCTTCCAGCATGAGGAAGACCTAGCTCTTCACTACCTTTACAGAGATGGAGACCTCTGGAAGGAGAGGTCGATCCCCACCACTGAGGCGGTAAAGGCGATCACCGTTGCCGATGCGGACCCGACCGTCCCCGGGGAGGAGATATGGGCATGCATTGCCGGGTGGAACCAGTTTGGAGGGGTTGAATCCCACCTTGTCGAGATCTACAGGTCAGGGGCGAGCTGGGTGGAGAACATCATATACACCCATGATACGGAGCTCATATCCAATGTGAGGATCGGTGAGCTCTGGTCAGAACATGACGTGAACGAGATAATCATCACGGAGCTTTCCGGTTGGTGCCGTCTGATGTACTGGAAGGAAGGAGAGTTCGTCATGGAGGATATCTTCCAGGCAGATACGATCTCCGGACAGAATTCCGGTCTGGAAGGCCTGTCAATAGGTGACTTCAATCCGCTTCATCCAGGGGACGAGGCGGTTGTCACCGGGTATTACAACAAAGTCACCCAGGTAATAGAGGTCGACGGGGAGATAGTTGCTGACCTGGCATGGATGAAGGATGTCGAAGACCCCAGGTTGGAGATAGCGGGTGTGGAGGTGACGGATGTCTCCGAAGAGACTCCCGGGAACGAGGTGCTGATAGCGTCACTGCAGGGATGGATCGAACTGCTATGGTTCCAGGATGATGGTATCGGAGTGGGATCGGATTCAACGATCATCGAGGTGGAGGACGGTGGGGATAAGGAGATGATCCTCGAGATCTCCCCCGAGGGGAGGTTCACCGGACCTGTCACGGTCACGGCGAGTGTCCCTTCCGGCCTGACATTGACCTTCGATAAGGATCTGGAGCTCAGGTTCCAGGAGAGCGAATCGTTGAGCGTTCTTATAGAGGCCGAGGAACAGGGTTCCGAAAGGACATCCAATGTCAAGTTCACGGTTTCCGGCGGAGGCCACTCTACGGAGTTCGATCTAACGGTCAGGGTGGTGAACTTTGATATTGTTCAACTGGTGGTCACCCCTCAGGTCGGCAGGATCTACCAGGAAGGGGTCAACACCTGCTCAGCAAGCATATCGCTCCTCGGAGGTCAGGAGTACGATTACCTGGACCTTGCGGTCGCCACCTTAGTGGACGGCCTTGCCGTGAACGTGGACACGCCGATATCACCGGACGAGGACAATGAGATCACCGTGTCGGTGGTGGGCAAACCGTCTCTCGGTTCGAACACTATAACCATAACCGGGTCCTACAACGGGATCATAGCTGCCATGGGCAGTTTCAAGGTGAACGTTGTCGCCCTATCTGCCCAGCTGGATGCATCCATGAGGCCGGTGACCGGTGACATTAACAGATATATCCTCAACCTGAACTTCACAGGATGGGACCCCGTCCAGATGGTAGAGATCGAGATGAGCATCGGAGAAAGATCACTGTATAAACTGACAAGGGACCTTCAGACCGGGGATTCCGTCGTGGTCCCGTTCTCCTTGGAAAAAGGGGATGACGGTGATGTGGTCGTAACGGTCAGGTCCATATCGGGGGACATGATATTCCAGGATGACCTGGGGGTGGTGGAATACAAGGAGAAGGATGGCGGGGGATTGAACATCATCGAGATCGCCATCATCGTGGTAATTGTCCTGATCGGTCTGGTCCTGGTCTATATGGTGATATCCTGGGTTTCAGGGAAGAGGACGGATGGGACGGAGGGGGGCGATATAGAAGCTATCTACGGTACCTCTCCTTACGGGAGATCCCGGAGAGATACCACTTCCGAAGGTGTCAGGGGTGGAAAGCTGGACAGGGAAAGACGTCCCCCAAGGAGGACCGAGCCTCCACGTGATGAGAGAAGGAACACCGTACGATCGACGGATCCGGGTCCTGCCCCCCGAGGGAAGGAGATAAGACGGGCTCCACCCGCTCCGGACCATTTAAGACCCGGTAGCGGAAGGGGTAGAGACGTCCGAAGGGCACCCCCGAGAAGGTCCTGATAACCTTAATATTTCGCTGGAAAGGGCCTCTATTTCAATGTAGAAGCCATTTCCAAATGGGCTCCACTTTGATCAGTTTGCCCTCGATCGTCTCTTCCCATTCCTGTTCCTCGGTCAAGATGGTTCCTTGATCAAGTTCATTCCTTTTCAGAGCTTCAAGCAAACCCATCCTTTCCCTTTTATCGTCTTGTCCTATAGAGGTTGTTACCTGTATGGCCGAGGTTACTTCGTAACCTTCCCTGATCAAGAAATCGCACTCGTATCTGTCTCGGAAATAGTATACT
Source organism: Thermoplasmatota archaeon (assembly GCA_016928095.1). Lineage (GTDB taxonomy): Archaea > Thermoplasmatota > Penumbrarchaeia > Penumbrarchaeales > Penumbrarchaeaceae > JAFGLL01. The sequence goes on along the minus strand of JAFGLL010000024.1, from coordinate 6,136 downwards.
TCATTCCCCCTCCTTTTCAATTCAACAAGAACAAGGTTCTCCAGCAGTCTCCCCTGGTCCTGGGAAAATCGGAATGAGATCGTATCGATCAATCCCTGATCGATAACATAGATTCTCTTTTTTGTGTGTAGCTGCTTTCTTACAGAAGGGTCGTAGCTAAATGTGATGAATGCAAGATACGAATTGACCATGAATTGGACATATGATTTTACAGTATTGAGAGAGCCCAGGCCAAGGTCCCTCTTCAATCTTGAAATATTGAGGTCATTGGAATAATTCGAGAAAATGTACATTATCATCTCTTTAAGCGGTCTTTCATCAATAATATTGTATCTAGCGATTATATCCCTGTAAACGATCGAATCGAATAGGTCCCTGAGGAATCGTTTCTCTCTCGTCTGGACAAATTCGGGAAAACCCCCTATCTCAAGATATTCATCAAAAGCGCCCTTGATCTTCGCTCTTATCTCCGTCCTTTCGAATCCCTCTGAGGGTAGGTCACGAAACCTTAGGTATTCCTTGAATGAGAATGGAAAGAGTTCTATTTTTACGAACCTTCCTGTCAACCTTGTACCCATCTCCCTGCTCAACATTGATGAGTTCGAACCAGTAATATAGACCTTGGAACCCCGGTCATGCATTCTTCTGATAAATACCTCCCACCCTCTTATGTTCTGAATTTCATCGAAGAAAAAGATGTTTTTTTCCCCATTGATCTTTAAGAAGGTCTCGAGAAGGATATTAAAGTCATTTATTGCAAAATCGAAGAGTCTCTCGTCCTCGAAACTGAAGTAATGAACATCATCATCTTTGTAGAAGGCTCTTTTTATTAATTTTAATAAAGTGGATTTCCCCGACCTCCTCACTCCAGATATTATTGTAATGAAAGGCGTTTCAACCAATTCTTTGATCTCGAAGAGGATATCCCTTTCAATTGTCCCTTCCTTAATTATATCGAATTGGACTCTTTGTTCAAGGACGATCTCCTCAAGACCCTTTCTATTCATGTGGATTGATATGGTTCATCATTTAAATAGGTTGTCATTTCTAATGACAATATATTTTATGATTACTGTCATCAATAATGACAACTATTGTTAAGGTTTCCTTTCAAGATGACAACTGAGGTGACCTCTTTGGCTATGATGGATCTTCGCTGAAATGGATTTAAAAAGGTTTAAGTAAAGATAGCACTTTGGCCCCCTTCGTCAGTGCGGTTTGGCCTGAGCCCAGCTATCATTTTCTTGTCGGGGTGGCTCAGCCTGGTGGAGCGCCGGACTCATAGGGGCCCTTGTGGCAATGTATGTTGCTCCCAGGATCCGGAGAAATCCGGAGGTCGCGGGTTCGAACCCCGTCCCCGACACTTACTTCATGAACCCCGACATTTGAGGCTCCGAACCCTACACCAAATATACCGAACCCCGACCTCAAACGTAAGCCTGGCCGTAATCGGTGCTTGTTCCTGCCCTCATCATGTCGGACCTTATAGTGAGATATGTCTCCTCACTGATCTTTCCTTTCATGAGTAGGTTGTTCAGCTCTTCCAGGGTTCTCTTTCTCTTATCGCCTTTTGATATCTTCTCCTTCCCCATCGTTGGCTTGATGTGGTCCTTGTAGCTCTCCTGGAGGAATTTGGGGCTCAGGTTCACGTAAAGGTCCGTTGTGGTCAGTTTGCTATGTCGAAGGATGTTCTTTACGGTGTACTGGTTGGCTCCATTCTCGATAAGATGGGTTGCCATGGTGTACCTCAATGTATGGGCTGTCACGTCCTTGTCGATATTTGCCATCGCTGACAGTTTCTTGATGATCCTGGTGACAACATCGGAGTTTATGGGTCTCCCCATTGTCGAGATCAGGAGCTTATCGCTCTTGACAGGGGGTCGGTATTTCATATATTCCTTGATGTCCTTCAGACATTGCTCACTGATTGGAACCAATGCTCCATTGCCCCCCTTCCCTTTCTTGACCTTGAGTACGCCTCCCTTGAAATTCACGTCCTTCATGGTCAGGTTGCACATCTCGAACCTTCTCAATCCGGAGTAGTAGAGGATGCTCACAATGGCCGTATAAAGGGCTTGTAGGGGCTTCCCGTATCTCTTGGACTCATATGTCCTGGCCGTATCGTATAGCTTGTCTACTTCGTTCTCTGTAAGGATATCGGGGATCTCCCTGTCGGTCTTGATATTGTGGACCTTGTATGCAAGGTCCTCTTTCCCCATCCTTCTAAGATATGTCTTCACTGCTTCAAGTCTCCTCCCTGCAGAGCGGTATTTATTCACCATCATGTATTCCTTGTATCTGTCGATGTCCTCCATTGTCACATCGTTGATGGTTTCCAATTCAGTAACCTTGTAGAACTGGACCATTGCTTTCTTGTATGCTCTCAATGTTGTTTCCTTGTAGCCGTTGATACGGAGTTTTCTCAACATACTGTCGATCTCTTTGATGCCACTTGGAGATATGACCGAACCTTCAGCTTTCTGTTGGTTCGTATCATACACCTCCACGGAATCATTGCTCTCCCCGTATTTATGAGCTACTTTCATTCTTTCAGCTCCCCCTCCCCAATTTCTCGATGGCTTTCTTGATATCACTGGAATGAATAGTCCTACGGCAGGGGACCCCCCGTTCCTTTCTCACGACATTCTCTTCATCGAGGTTCTCCCTGGCAAGGATAGATATCTTTTCCAGATATTCTTCCAGAGCTTCCATACACTCATAAACCACATGGTCCCCTACCCTTGAATCCAAACGTTCCTTGATGGCCCCCCTGACCGAATGATACTTGAAGACCTTCCCAAAGTCACTTTTCCGGCCCCTCCTTGTCATGTGCATCCCTCCACCCTTTCCAGGAGATAGTTCAACCTCCAGAGCTTACTCCGGATCTCTTTATTATGAAATTCCAGTTCAGTCAATTTGTAAAGTAATCGGTCCAGTTCAGGGGGGCACTGACCATTGATCCATGAAATTATACTATAGAGGTTGATTGGGTAGCTATTGGATGCTTCAAGTCTTACACCATATGGTTTGTTGTAGAACTTGAAAATCACATCACTCTGAAAGTCCTGAAGGGTGAGACATGATAAACCTTCCAATCGAGCTCCCCTGAAATCACGGTTAATATCGATGGTCTTTACTATCCATTCTTTCTGGTCTTTCATGATGTTAAGTTTGTAGATCTCATCTATGAAGTATAGAGTAAGGAGAAACTCACTTGGAAGGAGATATGGAAAGTTCAGGTCATCGTTGGAGAAGATCTCGAGTTCATAACTTTTCGATACCTTGAGCTCTATTCCAAACCCTTTAGTTACTCCTCCGAAGATGAGCTTATGACAATATTTATTTCCCGTCTTTTCAAAGGCTTCGAGGTTCTTGTTTCTGATGATTGAAAGGACCCTAGCCCTATCCTCCTCTTTTGTTATATTCCGGTATAACAATATTCGATGAAAACCGATTGGTGATGTCCTGTCGAGAGGATCAAGGGACTTTCTTTCTGGAGCCGTTTTATATGTTCCATCGGGATTTTTCACGATTTTCCCCCTTCTTCTTAATCGGTTGCAATATACCCGGAGGGTGGATTTACTTAACTTCGTTACCTTGTGTAACGTAACTGTATCCCAGCTTTCATCCGGATGGTTCTGGAATATTCGCAGGACATGGCTCATTTTTGTTTTTACTTTGAAATCATTCATTTTTTTTCTCCTTGTTTTTAGTGAAAGGATAATATTATTCAAGTATATTTTTAAATTTTTCAACTATTTTCTTAGAATAATTAATATCAAACAATGCTTATTTATAATCAATATCAATCTTACATAGAAAAAAATACATATGATGAGGATTATTTGGTAATGATGGGAGAAGAAGATAGGGGGAAGCGTTCTGATGAAGGAAGAACGAAAGCAATAATTTTAATAGAAATTATAAAACGATACCCAGAAGAATTTAAACAAAACCAAATTGCAACATTCTGCCAAAAAAAAATAAAAAATTTTACACCCCACGGCACATTACCTGGTATAATAAAACATATTACAAAACTTGAAAAAGAAGGATTAGTAAATAGAGAAAAAAAGGGTTATTATGTGTATATTTCTCCAATTTCCACATTAACGTTAGATTATGAAAAGACTTTATATTATATCTTTGAGAATCTATCTGAAAATGAAAAATATTTGATATATGATTTACTAGATAGTAGATATCATATTAAGTTTATAAACGATTGGATAATGAGTAAATTTAATCCAATTATTAAATCTAAATATAAGCATGAATATATTGATTATAATTTTCTCAATACTCCGTCAGAATATTTATTATATTCTCCAGATTTCATATCCAAAATACTTAAGGGAAATTATTCATTAGAAGTATTAACTATGGTAAAGAACATTAAAAACAAAGAATTAGCACAATTAATGGATGCTAAAAAAAATTACGCAGACATTCAAGAAATTTTAGATGTTCCAAATAATTTTAGCAATATTATTGAATTTCTAGTACCTCATTCATTATTGGAAGATTATATTAAATACGGTAATAAAGCATTAAAAATATACTTGAGATGTAATAATGCTTATTTAAAAAGGATTGGATGGTTTGATTTCTTGGAAAATATTGTAAAGAAAGGATGATACTTCATACATATGTACGAGGGTATGCTAGACAACGGGTGGTGTAAGATTATATTACACACCCCTTTTCCACAACGAAATTTAAAAAATATATGGGGATCCCCCCCTACCAACATCCCCATCCCTTCCATCAGAATCGAACCCCTTCACCTCTGGAAATAAGTCTAAGTGTAAAGGGTAGTCGTACTATGAGAGGTTTGCTTATGAATGTAAAGGTTAGAGTATGTTGTATTTCTCATTCTCATTATGGTTACAAGAAGGATAATTAGATAGGAACAAGAGTCGAAATAAGTGCATTGAGAGGATTGAGTGCGTTAATCTAATAAGTGACGCACCAAGTCCGACAAGGTTCGATTGCCTTGGATCATTAAATATTGGTTCCCTTGTAATTTCGGTAATGGATAATTGCTTCATTCCTCTCTCTTTCTATCTATATCTATTTAAGTAAAAATTAGAGGGGTCGTTCCACCATATGACAATTACTGTTAATAATCACTTTTAGAACTCCCAATAAATGAATGCAATGAAGATTAATTAATTTCATGTAATTACTTAGTTATATTAATGATTTTTTTTATATATACTCTTAAGGCAAAGATATAATACACCAATTTTTTAAAAAAATATATTACGGTCAATATGACATATATAAAAAACTCTTTTAAGATGATTAAGATTTGTTACATTATGTTTTATTATTGAGATAATCTTCTTTAGACAATACATGTTTACATTTGCTACATACTTCATACTTCTCTGTTATTAAAAAACCTATCCAACATAATGGTAGGAAGAATAATAATAATAATACGAATACAATCCATCCTGCAGAAGAAATTTTTGTTGCCTTTAATACAGTTGATTTATATCCACAATACGGACATTTGAAATGAATCTCAGGAATTTTGAATTCATTACGATTTCCTTTATTTTTCTCTTCTGTTTTTCTTGATGCAAAATAGATAACAATAATAATAGTGAAAATTATTATAAATAAATATATTAATAATATCATTAATCCACAAAATCCAAGAATACAAATATCCGTACCATTCATCTCTTAGTAATATTAATGAAGTACTATATTATTTTTATTATCATAAAAAAAAAATAATTATACTCTTCAATCTTTTAATGAAGATTCCTTAATAATAATGAAACTTTTTAATATTAATTGATCAAAAATAAAATCTACTATTATATTAATGTGCAATTATCATAGAATGTAATGAAGAATACTTATATTATTTTAAAATTCCCATTACTACCTACCCAAATCCTTTAAGAGGTTTTTTCGTCAGAAAAAAACCGGGGGTAATTTTGGGACCTTTTTAAAGGATAGTTTATCAGGGGCCCCCGAGGAGGCCCCCTTTCCTTTGGTTCGAATCATATCTCCTTGGTGGCATCCTTGAGATTTTCGACATTTTTCTCGATCTTTTCTATGTTTTAAGGTTTGTTAGGAACCCCGTCCCCGACACCAAAGTATGACCGGACCAGGG
>JAFGLL010000023.1 GCA_016928095.1 Thermoplasmatota archaeon | reverse complement strand
TGTCCCTGACCCCATGACGGTATGCCGTCCAAGGGGTGTGACATTTTCGACCGGCACTTATGTGCACTTTTCAATCGGCGTCTACACTTCCGCATGTAATGGCACATTGTATTTCACTTACAACTTGAGGTATCAAGGACCAGAAAAAATTATAACTGAAGAGTAGTATACTGATACGTAGCGGTAATAAATGGTGATTATATGGTCTCTTCAGAAGCCGCTCCTGTCTATGAACACTCGCCAACTCTCAATACTGTCATTATGGTGGAACAGGTTATCCGCAATATGGATGAGAGCGTGATAACCGTAGCAGAATTGAAGAAAAGGCTCCCGAGGAAAGTAAACCACAATAAATTGAAGATCATATTGAGATACCTTGAAGAGAGCAACAAGATCCTATTCACCGTTGATGGTATCACATGGATATTCAATTCAAATCCTAATCTCAGAAAGGCAATCTCCAAGGGGCTTGAACTATGAAGAAGGTACGTGTGATTCTCTCGGATGATGCGGAGGAAGTTTTTCACTACCTTAACGAAAAGGCTACGGAATCCAAGTTAGAGAGGTCCATCCTGAATTCGATCAAGAAGAAGGTTGAAATTATCAAGGTAAATCCTCATTATGGTGACCCTATTTCAAAAAAGTTGATTCCCGGTGAATATATCGAAAAGTATGGTATCACCAATCTTTTTCGTGTTGAGCTATCCAATTACTGGAGGATGCTATACACCTTGACCGATGGTGAATCGATAATCGAGATAATCGCTTTTATTCTAAATATCGTTGATCATAAGGAATATGATAAGTTATTTAGTTATAAGAAAAAATAACCGAATCCAATAATTTCCCTGTCTCTTCAAGCGATTTCGAATAGAGCGCTGAAGGGGGAGTGATCAACGTGGGAAGTGGATGAACGAAGTGAAGTAACGTTCGTGGAGGATCGAGTGTGAGTTGATGACAAGAGTCTCCGAGGGATCCAATGAATAGGTTAGGTGAATGTTATTTCTGGTAGGATCCAAGGTCCGTGAATGATAAGCGAGGAAACAAAGGGAAATATCTCGGTATAAAATGTGGATGTCGTCACCAACTTACTTTTACCCGATTTCGCCAACTGAAAAAACCAGCTCTAATTAGGAATTCTTTACATCAACTGCGAGGGTGGCCGTGTTAGAGATGGAGACATTCATCGATCAGAACGTTTCCAGAAGAGCGGTATTCCGGGAATGTTGATGACAATTGGTATGTGAAGCTGGTGAAAGCCTTAAAACTTGAGAGCGTTCTTACCATTCGAGAGGGTGATATATCCCCCTAGGCTCTACACAGAACAGCCAAAGTATTATGGAGAAATATTAATATCGGGCCCGGATGTCATCTGAACAGAGGAGGCCATGAAATGGCATACGTGAAACCGATCGAAGGACTGGCTCTGAAGGGATATACGGACAGCGGTCATCAGGTCCCTATTGATACGAAGAAGGAGGCCGGGGGCTTCGAATCCGCAGCGACCCCCATGGAGCTCCTGCTACAGGCGCTGATGGGATGCACGGCGATGGATGTCATTTCCATTCTCAAGAAGATGAAAGTAGACTACCATCTGTTCGAGGTCCATGAAACGAACGAGAGGTCAGATGAGCATCCGAAGGTCTATACAAAGATCCATCTGACCTTCAGGTTCGAGGGGGAGGACCTTGACCACGAGAAACTGAAGAAAGCGGTCTATCTCTCGAAGGACCGCTACTGCTCCGTCTCCGCGATGCTGAAGCAGACAGTGGAAATATCCTACGAGATCACCGTGAACGGCCAGAGCGTCGATCGAAGCGGTCATCCGAGTGCCTCGACTCGAACTCCTCTATCTTTCCGGTGAGCCACCCCAGTCTGTAATTTTCCCTCTCGTCTCCCTTGGGGATATAGGGTTTGATATCGAGTACCGGGGTGCCGTCGATCATATCGATGTCCCTGATGTGAAGTATGTTTCCCTCCACACGCTCCAGACGCACCAGGTGCAGACCGATCGGGTTCGGTCTTCTGGGAGCCCTCGTCGAGAAAACGCCTCTCTCGACATCATCGAGGAAGGGGATGACCTTCAGATCGTATCCCTTCGACCTGTGGAGGTATGTCAGCAGGAAGATATGGGAGAACCCGTCCAGGTCGGCAAGTCCGTCAGCGTATCCTTCCAGGACCTCGACCGTCCCACTGTATTCGTTGCCGGCCTTCGTCTGTATGGGGACCCCGGAGGGCTCCATGAACGGGGACCTCACATATCCGATCGGAGACAGTTCTATCTTCATTTCTCATCACCGTTGTGAAATGAGCCTATGGATATGAACGCTTCCTATGTTATTTTATCTCCCTCAAGCAGGGGCCATTCGTCGAATTTCCTTTCGACCTCCTGGCCCCCTACACTGGTGATGACCCATCTGTTCCTGGGGGCCAGCACATCATATCCGATCCTCTCACCACCGGGGAACCAGAACGAATGATCCAGCTCCCTCTCGTCATGGTTCAGGTGGTCAAGTGCGAGCAGGGCTTCCTCGGGGGAGCCCGGAAGTATGACAATGATACCGAGCTTCTCCCTCGAATGGACCCCGATGGTCACCTCTCTCCTCCTGTAGAGCTTCCAGAGCCTGCTCTCGGAGACCGGCTCCCATCCTTCCGGAACCCTTACAGGTCCCGCTGCCACGGCGAACCTTCCATGGACCCCGGTATTGTTCCATCCTCTGAATTCATTGTCGGGCCCCTGAAGGTGCAGCACATCCCGAAGGTCTACCCTGTCATCATCGAGCAGAAGGGTGATCGGTCTCGATACCAGACGTGAGATGGTCCCCCGATTTACACCCCCGGCAGAAAGAACAAAACCGGACCCCCGGGATATTATCTCGGGAGAGGACTGACCCCCGTGCCCCATCCTGACAAAGAGCTCCCTTCCATCTCCCAGGACCATATCCATCACCTCGTCCGGAGGCCTGTACGGGAGGATCGATGCCATCAGAGAATGCTCCGGATGCGGTCCAGCCTTGATCCTTTCCAATCCTCTGGGATGGAGGGAAACGTACACCCTCATGAAAGCTGATACGGGATCCATGTCGATCCTACGTGCACCTGCCCGGGAAAGCTGTCTCCTGAACGGAGCCACCCTTCTGAGCCCGGAGCTTCCGAGGGCGAACTGATAAAAAAGCCTGTTCAGAAGGAACCTTGCGGACTCTGATACTTCCCTGGAACCGAAGGCCTCCAGGTTCAATAGAGCGGTTACAGAGTATGCGGAGTAGGGGTCCGAGTTGAACTCGTGGAAACCGCTTCGCCTCAAAACCCCGAGCATCTTCATGACCTTGCTTTTCAGGACGTCGATATCCCTTCGATACCTCGGGTCGTCCCCGAAGTGGTCCGCGATCCACTTTGCCCTGAGATATCTGGAGCTCTCGGTCATGAGCTGGTGGTTCTCGGTCTCCATGACCATCCCCAGGGACCGGGGTACCGTTCTCCTTGGCTGCCGCCCCTTAGCTGTCAGAAGGTTCCCGAGAAGGTGCGACCTCGTCTCCGGATAGAGCCTTTCATCGTCGTCGCCGTAGAGGAACAATATTGCTGTCATTACAACAAGTGAGAAATCATAGTCCCCATGGGGATTCAGGAGCCATTTCGAACCTGGCTTCCCCCATGGAAAAGCCCTCCTCAGATAAGAATTAACATGATCAAGGTCCACCCCTGTCCCGAGCTTCGCCAGAACTGCTCTGGGAGTATCGACCTTTCCTCGCTCTTCCCACGAAGGAAGATCTCCCGAGGACCAGTCCCTCATCAGCTCCCTGACAAGGTTCGAGGAGGTCTTGAAGCGTACCGATCTTCTGGATGGGACCTTCATATTGCCCGGTTCAAGGGTTCTCCGTGATGACGGATCGGGGGATATATATTCTCTCAGCAGACGGACCGATCGAAGGCTAGCAAAGAGGAAAACCACGGCCAGGGGTATGATGATCAACAGCCATTTGAGGTCCATCTTCCTTTCTCCTTCCTCTTACAGATCGTTCATCGTGGTGTTTCATCCTTGGGTAACCGCTCTGGAAGACCTTATTTTCTGCTGCTATGATAATGGACCCCTCAAATTTATATAGTCCCTTCCGGGGTCGAAAAGGTGGAAAGTGGTGGAAATGGAGCACAAGGGACAAAAAAGACATTACAGGGCGGATTTTTCATACGAGCCCGACCCCCGCGAACGCGAAGCACTTTCCAACATCCTGCAGGAAGATCTGGAGAATTCCCTGAACCTGCTCGAGAAGAAGCTCAGACGTTACTGGGAAGAGACCGGATGATATGGTTCATTCCACCGCGGGCGTTCTCTCCGGATACCTGAAACCAACGAGCGCGAGCAGCCTTCCCACCAGGGTCATGGGGAGTCCCATCACATTATCCTCGGCCCCCATAACCACCCTGGCCTTTAGCGACCCCAGGTCCTGGATCCCGTAGGCCCCCGCCTTCCCCGCCCACTGGCCGCTTTCAAGATACGCTGCAATGGTTCCAGGGTCATTCTCCATCAACACCTTCGATATCTCGTAACCTGTGAACTCCTTACCTGTGCAAACATCAAGAACGCATACTCCGGTGATAACGGTCTGGGGATACCGAAGTTCGAGCTCCAGCATCCTGCGGGCATCATCTACATTATCAGGTTTTCCCAGGACCTCTCCGTTGCATACCACCACCGTGTCCGCACCGATGATTACCTCATCATCGCCTTGAACTGCAGAAGACGCCTTGGCTTCTGCATTCCTGACCACAAGATCCTCGGGTTGACCTTCAAGGGATTCATCGATGTCAGGTATCCTGACCAGGAATTCGAGCCCTGCCTCCTTCATAAGACGGATCCGCCGTGGGGACCCGGAGGCCAGTATCAGTCCCATAAATTCATCACTCCCACTCGATGGTCCCCGGTGGTTTCGAAGTTACGTCAACGGCCACCGCATCGATGCCATCGATAGACAGAAGCTCGGGGACGACATCCCGGAAGAACGCCGGTGGAAGCTCCGAAACCTCTGCGGTCATGGCCCTCTTGGACCATACCGGTCTGATGACGATCATTTCCCCACCGGTGTATCCCACAGGAACGAGGACCGTAGGGCACTGCCAGATGGTATCATACAGACCATGCCGCCTCAACCCGTCCATCACAAGGGCATCAGCCCCCCGAAGCAGGTCCATCCTGCTTTTTGTGATGTACCTTTCCATGGGATCAGGAGCACGGACGGCGTCCGGTTCGATCATGAGAACGCATCTGTTGATCCCCTGGGTCTTGTTAACAAGCCTTGTGGAAAAGAGCTTGAGCTCCTTCCACGGGATCGTTCCCCCGACCCACAGGGCCACAGGATGCTCGTAGGACCTTGCATCACCCTTGACCCCAACGGACCTGACCGGGAGGACCAGCCCTTTGACGTTATCCCTACCCCACTGATCCTCATGGATCCCTCTGTCCACGCTAGGCTGCACCTCGGCGGCTTCTCTCCGGCCTTTGCCGATCATTCCCCCGTCCTGGCACAGTGCCCTGATCCCGAGTCCGGGCCCCGGGAACGGGTGCCTGTGGACAAGTTCCTTCGGGAGCCCGAGTTTCTCACCCACCTCGCGCACCTCGGCCTTGTAGAGCTCTTTCACCGGTTCTATGACCCTGCCCTCGGAGATCATCCGCATGATCACGTCCACTCTGTTGTGGTGGGTCTTGATCACATCGGCGTTCCTGGTCCCACCGCTCTCGATCGTATCCGGGTAGAGGGTTCCCTGGGCCAGGACCCAGTCCGCCGATGCGGCCTCCCCAGCCTCTTCGTTGATGAGGTCTATGAACAATCTACCGATGATCTTCCTCTTCTCTTCAGGTTCCACCTTGCCCGAGAGCTCGTCCAGGTATCGATCGGAGGCATCGACCACCTTAAGGTCCCTCAGCCCCTGCAGCTTCAGTGCCTTCATGACCTCTCCCGATTCATTTTCCCTCATCAGTCCGGTATCAATATGGACGAACCTGCACCTTTCCTGGGGGAGCGCCTTGAGGAGCAGGGCTGCCACCACGGTAGAATCCACTCCGCCGGAGACCAGGCACAGGACGTTCCTCTCCCCGACCTCTCTGCGTATGTCGGTCACTATGCCTTCGAGGTTCCTCTCGGCTGTCCAGTCCTGTCTGGCCATGCATATGTCCACGGCAAAATTGCGCAGCATCTCCTCTCCGTGCAGGGTATCCTCCACCTCCGGATGGAACTGGAACCCCCATCTCTTGCGTTGCGGATCGGAGAAAGCTGCGATAGGGCAGTTCTCTGTGTTCCCGATGGTCCGAAAACCTTCCGGAAGGAGGGTGACCTTGTCACCATGGCTCATCCATACGCGGTCCCCCTGAGGGACCCCTTTGAATATTGGATCGTCCTCGATCCTCAGGGAAGCGAAGCCGTACTCCTTGAATTCGGACCTCCCGACTTTCCCCCCGTATCTGACGGCGATCTCGTGCATGCCATAGCAGAGGCCCAGGACCGGGATGTCAAGGTCCAGGATGTCCTGGTTCAGCTGAATGGACCCCTCCTCGTGAATTGAATCCGGTCCCCCGGACAGTATTATCCCCTTGGTCCCTGCAAGTTCCGAGGGGTCTGTCTGAGGGTCTACGATGACGGTCTTGACCCTCACCAGGTCCCTGACCTTCGTTGCGATCAGATGCGCGAACTGTCCACCATTGTCCACCACTGCAATGGTGTCGTGATCCATCATCTGCCGAGCACCTCTTCGTTGGACCGGTAGACATTCTCTCTCATCTTCCGGAGATATTCTGACAACCTGGCAGAATACGAACTGTCCCAGGTTGCAAGGACCCTTACCGCCAGAAGGGCAGCGTTGTCGCCCCGGTCCAGGCCTACACATGCGACAGGAACCCCCGGAGGCATCTGTACTATGGAAAGGATCGAATCCAGGTTCACCTTTCCCGAGACCGGGACGCCGATGACGGGCATCTGAGTGTGGGAGGCCACGACCCCCGGGAGGGCCGCGGAGAGTCCGGCGATCGCTATGAACACCTTCGCGGTCGACCCCTTCACGGAACTCTCGACCAGCTCCGGTGTTCGATGGGCGGAGGCCACGGTGATGGAATAAGGGACCTCGAACTCCTCAAGGACATGCGCGGCTTTCCTGGCGATCTCCATATCGCTCTTTGAACCCATGATGATGTGAACGGAGCATTCATCTATCGGGTAGAGGTGCTTTCCACCCCCAAGGTGGTCTTCTTCCTTGGTCATGGGGACGGATATGATCGCCGATAATAAGGGTTATCCCTCGATCGCCGGGAAAGAGGCACAAGATGACGGGGTTCCGGGGAGGCTCGGAGAATGACAGGTAAAATATAGATATTCGCCCGGTACCTCTATTTCAAATACAAGTTCCTCTTTCGGAACACGTTCTAAGGAGGTATGTGATTTGGTCAACCCCGATCTGTTGAAAAGGCGGGTAGCGGACACGATGTCCAAGGTCAGATGGAGCGTCGGACCGATGGACACCCTGTCAGAGGCACTGGGCAAGATGAAGAAGAATGACGTTCAGGAGCTTCCGGTGGTCGAGAAAGGGAAATTAAAGGGTTTTCTCACCTTCAGGACCCTGGCAAGAAGGAGGAAGATGCCCATTACAGCCCAGGTCCGCCATTTCATGATAGTCCCACCAAAGGTAGGACCCAATGATACCATTCCCTCCATTGCGGAGAGCCTCATAAACAGGGACTTCACATCGCTTCCGGTCACCCACCGCTCAGATCTGAGAGGGATGATTTCGAGGAGGGATATCATAAAGGAGATGATGAACGATGTCAGGATCAGAGCGATCACCGTTGAGACCATCATGAACTTTGCTCCCACCACTCTCATGGGGGAGATGGGTGTCAAGAAAGCGCTCAATATGATGGACCTTACAAGGGAAACTTACGTTCCGATCATTGAGGAGACGGGTAAGTTCCTCGGGGTCGTCAGCGCTTCGGATATGATGTCCTGCCTGACCACCCCTCCCAACAAGATGCATACGGGGGATTTCCACGGAGAGAAGGTTCAGCGGGATAGGACCGTGTTTTCCCTTGCGACCCTGCCCAATACCCTGGAGATGGATGCGACCCTGGGCAACGTCACCGAGCTGATGATGAAGGACAATGTTCCCACCGTCTTCATCACGGAGGTCGGTAAGCTCATAGGCTCTGTTTCCGAAGTGGACATCCTGGAGGTCCTGCTTCGGCAGAACCCCAGGGAAGGACCCCTTATACAGATAGCAGGGGTGGAGGACGCAAAGCTCATGGATGCGAGCGAACTGAACGAAGCCATCACCCATCACGTGAAAAAGATCTCTAAACTTGTCCATGTATCAGCAACCACGGTCAGGATCAGGCATCACCATCACGAGAGGGATGACGATAAATACACTGTCAACGTAAAGCTCACCACCACCAACGAGGTGTATTCACGAGAGGCTTACGATTGGGGACTCGAGATCGCCATCGGCAACGCTTTCGAGAACATAGAAAAGGCCGTGAAGAAGGACATGGGAAAGAGGAAGAGGAATAGGTGATCACAGCTTCCAGTACGATGCTGTGGTGTCAATAAGTTCTTTGATATGCTTCCGGTCCCCTTTCTCGTCCATGTTCTGTGTGAACCTTGCAGGTGCGACAGGTTCCGTTCTGGACGCATAAGCTATGGCTCCGGCGAAGCTCTCAGCCAGAGCATAGGTGTGGTAGCCCCCTTCCAGCTCCACACATACCCTGCCTCCGACCTCCTTGTTGCCAATATCTATGAGAGATCGTACAAGTTCCAGATATCCAGGGGTCGAAAGGGATAGTGTCGTGAGAGGATCCATGAAGTGTGCGTCACCCCCGAAGGATACCAGCAGAAGGTCAGGTCCGAACTGGGAGAGAATCGGTAGAACGATCTCCCGAAAGGAGGTGATGAACGTCCCGTCCCCTGACCCTCCATTGAAGGGCAGGTTAACGGTCATACCAACTCCCTTCCCGCTACCGACATCAGTGTAATGACCGGTTCCGGGAAATATCCCCCACTCATGTGTGGATATGTAGAGGACTGACGGGTCGCTGTTGAAAATGTCGTTGGTCCCGTTCCCGTGGTGTGCATCTATATCGACGATCGCCACCTTTTCGATATCCTGAAACTCCTTCTGGGCCATCCTGGCCGAGAGTGCGACGTTGTTGAGGTAGCAGAATCCCATATTGTAATCGGCCCCTGCATGGTGGCCCGGTGGCCTCGGGATGGCGAAGGTCGTCCTCCTTTCCGTTATGCACTGTTTTACAGCACCCACCACTCCTCCTGCTGCACGCAGGCAGAACCCGAATGTCCGGTCGGTATGGAATGTATCCGGGTCCATGTAACCGACGCCAAAATCCCGGACCCTGCGAATGTGGAAAGCAGAATGGACCAGTTCCAGGTCGCTCTCGGTGATCCCAACGGGTTCCCTGAGCTCCACAGGAAGGGAATGGTCCTTGATGTACCTGAGTATCTCCCTCACCCTTTCGGGGGATTCCGGATGGCCAGGGCCCTGTTCATGCCTGACATAGTCTTCATGGTAGTACAGAGGAACAGAGGATGCCTCCGGGACCATGGGAGCGGAACCATCCGCTGGGTAGATAAACCTATTGGAGAACCATTTTCACTCGATCAAGAACAATACCTTTGACCCCATAGAAATGAGACAAAAAGAACAAAGAGCCGGTGTGTATGGGCCGAAAAGATATCCGAGCGGTCCTTGAGGGGACGGATCGGAAGGAAAGGGTTTGAGGCGAGGGGTTCCAAAGGGACCCATACTATGGAAAAATGATGGAAGACAGGAGATGACCGTCTTATGAAAGCACTACCGGATCATGCCTCCAAGACACCCTTGGCTTTTTCAAGGAAGGACTGGGCCATATCGAAAGCGGACTGCTCCAGGAGCATCTTGGCCTTCTCGATGTACTCCCTTGCCTCGAGATATCCCTCCTTGCCGGCCCTTTCCTTGAGCTGGATGTTGAGGTCGTTGAGGGATGTTGTTATCTGGTTCACCCTCAGGTGCACCTTCGCGTTCTTTGTGATGGAAATGAGCTTGTTGGCTATCTTCTTGGACTTGATGTATTCTCCCTTCCAGAAGGTCTCCTCGACCTGCTTTAACAGGTAATCCTCGTAGGAAGCTTCGACCCCGCTCTGTTTAAGGTCGTCGATGGACGCCCTGAGTTCGATGATCATTTTCGGGATGTCTCCCTTGATGGTCTCCTGCTCGAGCTTGCTGAGGATCTCGCGGGCCTTTCTGGAATAGTTGATCCCTTCAACAGGTGTGCCGGAATCAAGGTTCTTCTGGGCGGAGAGCAGGAGCTCCTCGATCTGTTTCTTGAAGAACCTCTCCTTTGGGGCCTTCGGTTCCTGGGGGAACAACCCCCTGAGGGTCCTTGTTATATCATCTATGGTCTCTTCCACCTCCTCCCTCAACCTGTCCTGAGGAGATTGTATGGCTTCAAGTATCTCGTTGCACAGGTCAAGAACATTCTCATACTGTCCCTGTGAGAGAGCGACCTTGGCATTCTTGACGAGCGACCTTGCGGTTGTCATCTCCTTGCCTATCTCCTCCTCCTTCTTCATCTTGAGCCAGACCTTCTGAAGTGCGTCCAGGGCTTCCATGTAGAGATGCGGGATGTTATCGGTCTCCTCCTTTGGTTTCTCTCTCTCTTCGGAGCCACCCCTGAGGACAAGGTCATAGGCTCCTCGCAGGTCGCCCCTGGAGAACATCTCCCTGCCCTCCCGGATCGCCCTCTCCAATCTCATCTTGGCAATAACATCCTTGTCATCTCTGATCCTACCGATGGCAAGATCTATGATCTCACCGAAGAGCTGGTCCCTGGTCTTGTTGATCAATCCCAGAGCCAGTCGTTTGTTGCCGTATTCCTGAGCTTCCCTGGAAAGGTTGATGAAGTTCATGGCCTTGGTGATCGGAAGCCCGAGGCCTTTTGCTTCCTCTACCTGCCAAAGGGCTTCCTCAAGAGCCTTCTTGATCTGGGAGGATTCCAAGTCCGACATCTCTACGCTTCCCATTGTTCCTGGTCCATGATACTATGGAATGTAAAAAGAGGTACTTGACCGTTATAACCATTTCGCTCTGATTCCTGTGTTCGTGTAACATTATTTATGGCCAATCCTCAGACCATCCCTCGTTCGTTGAAGTGTATGGTGGCAGGTTAGATAAATATTTCCCAATCGAGCGGGAGGCACAGTGAGCGTTTGCTATTTGCCCGTTTTGGAACAAAGTATATAGTAGCTCATGTTCTGAAGGTCCAGGGAGACCATATGGTATATCGTTTCAAGATACCCCAGGATAGGATAGGGGTAATGATAGGAAAGCAGGGCGAGGTCCTGAAGATCCTCGAAGAGAGGGGAAAGGTAAGGATCGAGGTCGAATCGGGGTCCGGAGAGGTCACGATCTTCGATGAGGACTCAACGGATACTTATCTCTCTTACCGCATGAGGGATGTCCTGAAGGCGATCGGCCGGGGTTTCTCGCCGGAAAACGCACTCAGATTGCTTGAGGATGAGATGTACTATGAGGAATATGACATCAGGGACCATGTCGGAAGATCGGGAAAGAGGATCCAGCAGGTCCGCTCCCGTTTGATCGGCACCGATGGGAAGACCAGGCGTCTCATCGAAGAGCTAACGGACTGCATGCTATCGATCAAAGGGAACACCGTCGCGATCATCGGGGACCTCGAGGGGTTGAAGGTCGCAACGAAAGCGGTCACGATGATCCTTTCGGGTTCGGAGCATTCCACGGTATACACTTTCATGGAAAGGAAGCGCAAGGACCTGAAGATCTCAAGATGGGGTTTCTGACCGGCATCTGTTCGCCAGCTCGTGTGCGCATTTTGTAGGTTCTGGGACCCTTGTGAGGGTCATTGCCGAGATGGTCCGGTCCACCGTTCTCTGATCTATGCGGTGCCCTCGTGAAACGTACACTGGTCTTGAACTGCCTCCGGTCCTGAACGCTGAGCCTATCCTTTCATCACCGTACATAACGGCCGAGACCGAACAATTTCCGAGTCGCTCCCCCTCGGATGATACGGTGCCCAGAAGAAGCCGTTTGGCTATTCCGCATGTTCTGACACCCAGTGAAGCCCCGACCTGGCATGCAATACCCATCCTGCGGGGGTGGATGGTACCGTTGCCATCAAGGACGCACAGCGTGTCCAGATCGATCAGGTCCTTCTGCAGTGCTTTCGAGATCAGAGGGAATATCATGGGGGCTTCCCGGTAGAAAAGTAGACCGGATACGTAAGGAAGGCCGGGGCTGCCGCGAAGGCAAAGTCCCTCGATCCCTCCTCCCTCCAGGTCCATAATGGACATTGCCGATACGTGAATGTCGTCCTTGGAGGATATATCGATCCCGGCCACGAGGTCAATTCTGCCGGGGTGCTCCTCCCTGAGGATAGGATGTATCGAATCCTGAAGTTTCGAGAGGATCATCAGGGGGGGCTTTTCGAGGTCGAAGCGGACCATACGCCCCTCATCGACCCGTGGCCCGGTCGCCCCGTCCCTGAAGGGAATCTCCTCCGAGAGCTCTCTGACATTGGACGGATGAACGGTGCGGTCAAAATATACTACCCTGTGGGTTGGACCCTTCAGATCTCCGGAGGCGATGAGCTCGCCGACCGCCCTGGAAGCTTTCATCGACCCCAAGGCCTCCGCTACTGCTCCGAAGCTTGTTGCCATCCCCGGGGGAACGCATCCGAGGAGATGCTCGGTCCATGCTTTCATATCAAGCAGGGGGAACAGATGCCTCATCATCTCCTCCGCAAGTTCATCTTCGATCAAGGGTAGCTCCGACACTGACCTATCAAGTGACTCCATACCTTCTGATGGGTCGACCTTTATGATCCTTGTCATGTGAACCTCTGGAAAACCCTGATCTCCTATCAGCTTTTTATCGATGCGGGAACAGGGAATGGATGGACCACCATTTCAAGATAGCTATCGGACCCTCGATCGTTACAGATGGTGCATGAAGACCGGAGAGGAGAGGGTTCAGGAGACATGCTTAAATATGGTCATCCAATACGTAAATCCGTCTTCCTGTCGTTCAGGGAAGAATGTTGGAGGCAATCAATATGGCTGTTAAAATAGACAAGAACACCTGCATCGGTTGCGGAGCTTGTGTCGAGACATGCCCGGTCCAGGCCCTCTCCATGGTTGACGGGAAGGCCGATGTCGACCCAGAGACCTGTGTGGACTGCGGTGCCTGCGTCGGGGTCTGCCCAGTTCAGGCACTTTCCCTCTGATCTGGTCGTATCAGGGTTCTGCGGAACCCCGTTTTTTTAAGATAGCTACGGCACCATCTCGAAGAATGCCCTGTAAGCCCTGTATGTTGACCAGATGTCAGCTTTGGAGGACACCTCCATAGGCGAATGCATGGATATGAGGGCAGGACCAGCATCCACCACATCCATATTGAGCTCCGCAAGGAACTTTGCCACCGTTCCCCCCCCTCCCTCGTCCACCTTCCCCAACTCGCCTGTCTGCCAGGGTATCTTTGCATCGTTGAGGACCTTTCTGACAAGCCCCATGAATTCAGCACTGGCGTCGTTGGATGAGTACTTCCCGCCCGAACCGGTGTACTTCGTCAGGCATATCCCATAACCCAGTTTCGCGGCGTTCTGGATCTCGTGGACGTCCTTGAATGATGGATTGACGGCTCCGGTCACATCGGAGGAGATGGCCTTGGTATTGCTAAATGCCCTTCGGAGCTTCCTGTCAGGATAATCCGGGTCCTTAAGCTCGAGCAGTCTCGAGAAGACCTCCTCCACGAAGCGGGATTTGATAGAGGTGGGTCCGTCGGACCCTATCTCCTCCTTGTCCACCACCAGAGCGATGGAGGTCCTCCCGGGGGTTCGGACCTCCGTGAGGGCCCTGACCGAGGTGAAAGCGCATATCCGGTCATCCTGCCCGTAGGCCCCTATCATCGATCTGTCGAAGCCGACATCCCTGGCCTTGCCTGCGGGGACGACCTCGAACTCCGATGAAACGAAGTCCTCCTCCACCATCCCGTACTTCTCGTGGAGATGGTCCAGGACCCAGAGCTTCACCTTCTTCTTGGCCTTCTCCTCCTGGTGAGGTTGGGAAGCAAGAAGGACGTTCAGCTCCTCTCCCGTGATGCCTTCCTGGAGCTTCCTGTCGGCCTGCTTCTTTCGGTACAGGTGCGGCAGGAGGTCGCAAATGGTGAATACCGGGTCGTCGGGTTCCTCTCCCAGATGGATGTCGATGGTCCTGCCGTCGGACAGGACGACTGTGCCGTGGATCGACAGGGGTATATTGACCCACTGGTATTTCTTGATCCCCCCGTAATAGTGTGTCTTGAACAGGGCAAGCCTGGTATCCGCGTCCTCGTATAGAGGGTTCTGTTTGAGGTCCAGTCTGGGAGAATCACTGTGGGAGGCGACCAGGTTGGCACCATCCTCGAGAGGTGTCTTTCCGAGGACCGCGCACGCCACGTTCTTTCCCCTGTTCGTCATATAGACCCTGGCCCCAGCCTTCCATCTCTTCACCTCGTCCATGTGCTTGAACCCTTTCTCGCCAATTAGGGTCACGAACTCCTCGGTCACCATCCGTTCGGTCTTTGCCCTTGATATGAAGTCCTTGTATTCAGACGATATGGAGAGGGCCTCTTCTTTCTGGGTAGCGGTAGCCTGCTCCCAGACGGACATTCTCTTCAGTGCTAGTGAGTCCTCGACGGTCTTTTTCTGTTTGGCCAACCCATTACCTCCTGACCTTCGGTGAACGGACAGGCACGATTTAACCTTTCGCGGTGGAAAAACTGTTATCCCATGGCATTACTGGGGGTGTGATGGCCGATCACGAGGTTGAGATCAAGGCGATTCTTCTGGAAACAGCGGATGATCTGCAGGCTGAAGGGTTCGCATCAGAGATGGATCGGGACATGAGGGATGCCGGTGCTTATTTCATCAGGAATGTCATCCAGCAGGATATCTATCTGTCCCATCCGGCGAGGGACCTTTTCGCAACGGACGAAGCCTTCAGGGTCCGATCGGAGGAGGAAGCTGGGAAAACCAGGTTGATGTTGACGTACAAAGGTCCGAAGGTATCAAAGCTCTCCAAGGCAAGATTGGAAAAGGAGGTCTTTTTGGATGGTACAGACATAGAAAGGCTTCTGGAAATCCTGTCGTATCTGGGATTCGGGAAGGTCCTGACCGTGATAAAATCCCGGAGGTTCTATCTATTGGATGATGTGGAGGTGGACCTTGACAACGTCAGAGGTTTAGGGGTGTTCTGCGAGATGGAGATACAATCCGATGATATAGAGGGAGCAGAAGGGAGGATCATGATGCTGATGGAGAAAATGGGTTTCAAGAGGTTCGAGAGGAGGTCCTACCTCGAACTTCTGCTTTCGAAACAGATTTGAACAAGGTCCCCATATTCCGAATACAGGCAGGTGAGCGGTTGGCCGATATCGACGAGAAGAAGCTCATGAGGATAAAGGAGGAACTGAGCCACAACGAGAGGAGGCTCATCATTGCGTTGAGCGACGAAAGGTCATTGAAACCGGACAAGGCAATGAGAAAAGGGGGTTTCTCACAAGAGGTGGAGGTGATGAACGCCGCCTCGTGGCTCCGAAGCAAGGGCCTTTTGGACATCCAGGAAGAGGTCTTCAAGAAAGTGACCCTGGGGAGGAAGACCTATTCGACCCAGGGGCTCCCCGAGAGGAAGGTCCTTGAATTCCTGGCCAAGAACGACGGTATCGCATCCCTGGAAGAGATGGAGAAGAAAGGGGGCCTCAACAAGCAGGAGATCGGCATCGCCATCGGCTGGCTGAACCGAAAAAAATGGGTCCGGATGAAGAAGGAGGGGGGCGACACCTTTCTGGTCATCTCGGAGATCGGGAAGAAGGCCGTTGGCAAGAAGGAAGAGGACGAGAGGATGATCGACATCCTTGCCAGGAAGGAGATGGACGTCTCCGACATCCCGTCGGAGGTCTACAAGGCGCTGAAGGGAAGAAAGGACGTCATCTCCGAGAAAGAGGAGGTCATCCGCAGGCTCGAACTCACCGAGGAGGGGAGGTGGATCGCACAGAGCGGCATAGAGCTGAAGAGGGAAGCGACCCAGCTGACCCCAGAGATGCTCAGATCCGGGAAATGGAAGGATGTGGAGTTCAGGAGATACGATGTCCTGACCTTCGCACCCACACCCTTAGGCGGGAGGATGCATCCTCTGACCCAGATCATCGAGAAGATAAGGCGAATATTCCTGGACATGGGATTTCAGGAGATCACCGGCAACTATGCGGAACTCGAGCTCTGGAACATGGACGCGCTCTTCATTCCTCAGGACCACCCCGCAAGGGATGAGCAGGATACTTTCTATGTGGAGACCGTCGGCAAACTCGACCCCATGGAATTCAACGAAAGGAAGGAGATGGACCCTTACGAGGTTTTCAGAGAGGTCCACGAGACGGGAGGCAACACCGGGTCGACCGGATGGCAGTACAAATGGTCCAGGGAAAAGGCCGACAAGCCGATCCTGAGGACACATACCACTGTGAACACCATAAGGTACGTGTATGATCATCCCGAGCCCCCGATCAAGGTTTTCTCGCTCGAGAAGGTGTTCCGCAACGAATCCATAGACGCCACCCACCTTCCAGAGTTCTATCAGATCGAGGGGATACTTGCCGAGGAAGGTGCGTCAATGGACATGCTCGTCGGCATCCTCAAGGAGTTCTACAGGAAGATGGGTTTTGAGGAGATCAGGATAAGACCGGGGTATTTTCCCTATACCGAGCCTTCACTGGAGGTGGATGTATTCTTCAAGGGAAAGTGGATGGAACTGGGGGGGTCCGGTATATTCAGACCCGAGGTCACGCTACCGGCCGGTGTGAAGGTACCAGTTCTCGCCTGGGGTCTGGGACTGGAAAGGCTTGCCATGATGGTGCTGGACCTGAAGGACATCAGGGACCTCTATATCTCGGATGTTGATTGGCTGAGGAACGTTCCATTCGTGAAATGACGCCTCTGCAAGGGTAACGGGCAATTAGGGTCTCTCTACAGCCTGTGCATCTCGAGCTCCTTCTGGAGCTGGGTTATTGAACGGTCGAGAATGTTTACAATCTCATCCAGCTGCTCCTCGGTGATGATGAAAGGCGGGGCAAGCAAAATGTGGTCCCCGCCATCTACTATGGAGGAAACGCGTCCCGGATATACATACAGTCCGTTCTTGAGACATATCCTCTGCAGTCTGCCTCCCAGTTTGCATTCTTCGGGATATGGTTTTCTGCTCTTCCGATCATGGACGAACTCGATCCCCGCAAGGAGCCCCACGCACCTGACATCCCCCACCATGGGATGTTTCTTCAGGGTGTTGAGCCCCTTCAGGAAGTACTCCCCGAGCTTCGCTACCTTATCGACGAGCTTCTCCTCCTGGATTATCCTCAGCACCTCGAGGCCGACCGCCGCCGAGAGCGGGTTCCCCGCGAAGGTGTGCCCGTGAACGAAAGCGCTCCCGGGGGCCTTCGCAATGACATCGTAGATCTTCTCGTCTATTATCAGGGCTCCCAGCGGAGAGTAGCCGCTGGATATCCCCTTCGAAAGGACTATCATGTCCGGAAAGACCTCATAATGCTCCATTGCGAAGAACTTGCCCGTTCTGCCGTATCCCGTCATGACCTCGTCTGCTATGAACAGCACATCGTACTTGTGGCAGATCTTCTGTATTATCCTGTAATAACCCCGGGGGGGTCCAACAGCCGGTGCGGAGGCACCTATGATGGGCTCCGCTATGAACGCAGAGATGTTCTCGGGGTCCTCCGATATGATGGACCTCTCGAGATCGTGGGCGCATTCGAAGTCGCAGGACTGAGGGGTCTTCCCGAACGGGCACCGCCAGCAGTAAGGCGTGGATATCCTCGGAAACTGTGTCAGGAGCGGCAGGTAGTGCTTTCTCCTGGGATAGTGTCCGGTCATTGAAAGCGCACCGATGGTCGCCCCGTGATAGCTGGTGGACCTCGAGATGACCTTGTATTTCTGGATGTTGCCGTTCTCGACATGGTACTGCCTTGCGAGCTTCAGCGAGGTCTCGACGGCCTCGGAGCCGCCGGAGGCGAAGTATACGCGGTTCAGCCTCCTCGGGGTCAATTTGATGAGTTCGGCCGAAAGCCTCAGGACCGGTTCGTTTGTGAATGTGGACATGTGCGTGTAGGCGAGCTTGCGGGCCTGTTCAGTAAGGACATGGACCACCCGCTCGTCCCCATGTCCAAGGCATACGACCGCCGCACCTGCGGCACCGTCTATTATCCTGTTCCCCTCCTTGTCGATCAGGTATATGCCCTCACCCCTCTCCGCCATTATGTAGTCCTTCGCAAGGTCGCGATAGAAGATATGGCCATCGGTCAGCCCGTTTGCGCCCCTCATGGGGCCTTCCTCCTTGCGGGATGATAGATGTTCAGCGTGAGCGCTTCCTCCGCTGTCCTGTTGACCGCGCCGTGAGGGACTTCGGGTGGTACATGGACAACGTCCCCCTTTGTGAGGTCAAATGGTTTTCCCCCCACATCAAATTCGAGACCTCCTTCAAGAGCGATGGTCATCTGCTCTTCCGGGTGAGAATGGGCTTCGAATACAGAGCCGGGCAGATATCTGTACTGGACCACCTGTATGCTTCCCATTGTAATGGTCTTTCGAAAGATCCCGGGCCTGGCATCGACCTCTTCCACGTCGTTAAAGTTCAGATGTTCCGCATCGTTCACACATACTCCCCCTTTACCGCGCCGCTTCGAATCCTTGGGGTACATAAATCAAAGGTTCCCCCGGGCGGGTGAAAGTATAGAGATGCCGATACCCCCTCGGGTTTGTCAGTGGAGGATCATCCTCTTGGCTTTTTCTTGGACCTCTTCCCGTGGATGAAGATAAGTTCCTTGACCCTCTCAACATGAACCTTCACAACATGGGGTTCGAGGAGGGAGGACATCTCATCCACGCTCTCTCCTTTGTATCCTGTTGACTTCACCGCATCGATATGATGCGAAACTATATCCTCGAGTATCAGAGAATCCAGCCGCGCGAGATCGATGATCATGACCTGTCCTCCCGGCTTCACGGTCCTCGCCATCTCCTTTATCAATTTCTCCGGGTTGGGGATATCCACGAAATGGATGGTGGAGATCACCGCATCGAGGTAGTTGCCCTTCAGCGGGATGTCGTCATACCGTGAGGGGAACGATGAGACATCCACTTCGAACTCGGTGCCAGGGTCGATGTCCAGGTCCTTCTTGGACCCGAGCACGAGGAAGACCAGCGCCCCGCCCTCCAGTGAAGGTATCATTTCAACCGTTCTCTGGACACCTATTTTGGTGGGGGCGCATATCACTCCGACGGTAATGTCCTCTCCCAGAGGTCTCAGAAGAGCTCCTATCTTTTCTTTGATCTCCTTGTGGATAACGGACATCTTGAGGTTGAAATGCATGTTGCTCGTGAAGTGAAGGGCCCGATCGACCTCCGCGACCCCCTGCTCGGTTATCTCGAAGTACTTCCTCTCGACGCCTCTCGTCAGGATGTTGCGCATCCCTGTCTCCATCTGCTCTATGTCGCTTTTCTTTATCTTCAGCCGCTTGATGAGACCGTCCTTTTCGAGCTTCTTGAGGATCGGATAGAGCTTACCCGTTGTCACCGTTTCGGCGCCAAGGTGCCCGTTGAGCATCATCCTCATCTCGTTGCCGTATCTTTTTGTCTCCATGAGATAATAGAGTATCTCGAGCTCGAACCATCCGATACCCGGAACATCTGGAAGAGGAGCGACCATATTGATCTCCGGACATGGATATCACTGTCAAATAGAAATATGTTTCCAATACAACAGCATAACATAGTTTTCTTGCATGACTATAATGTATGAAAATAAACTATAAATAGTTCTTTCTTCATACTCTTAATGGATGTCATCGGAGAAATATTGTCAGGAGGTGACGCTGTGAAGAGGGTTGCCACACTGGACTTCGTCCGGGGCCTGTGTATCATGGGGATGGTCACCCTCCACGTGTTCGGGCGGGTTTACGACTCATCCTGGATCGGGACCGACCAGATGTCGAACAAGTCCCTTCTTCATATCACCGGACTTCTCACGCTGGCTTACATGGGCGGGATGGCAGGGCTTTTCCTGATGGTGTCGGCGACATCACATACGCTTTCCATCCATGGACAGCTAGGAAAGGGAAAAAAGCTGGAAAGTGTCATGATCAAGCAGATAGCCGCCGGGATCCTGCTCCTTCTTTTCGCCTTCCTGGCCGAATCCACCATCGGACATCACGGTTTTCTTGGAAGGATGGCTTATTGTGATGTCTCTTCCGGAGCGTCCCTGGTGGAAGCTGTATCGGCAAACTCCGACCGTATCCTGTACCGGGGTTTCCATTTCATGACGCTCCACACCATTGCATGGTGTATCATCATCAACTCGGTCATCCAGTATGTTCTGTATCGTAACGGCGGGGTTGGTAAAGTCGCCCGGAACGTCAAGGCATACATAGGACTGTCGGCCATGGCGGTTCTCCTTACCCCTATCATGTGGTGGATGGCAGGGCAGATCGTTCCGGGGTACCCGTTCGCAACATACCCCCAGACGGATCTGATGGTCCAGTATCCTCTTGCGGGAGAGAGCGGTGTCCTGGACCATGTAAAGCTGTTCTTCCTCGGCCCCCTTGCAGGGCAGACGGAGCCACTTTTCCCGTTCCTGTTCATCTCCTTCATCGGAGCGATC
Organism: Thermoplasmatota archaeon; assembly: GCA_016928095.1. GTDB lineage: Archaea > Thermoplasmatota > Penumbrarchaeia > Penumbrarchaeales > Penumbrarchaeaceae > JAFGLL01. Next base: position 6,692 of record JAFGLL010000023.1, on the reverse strand, counting down.
ATCGGGATCTACCTGTCAATGGACAGGCCTCCCAGGCTCCTTCCTCATAAGGGAATGATGATAGGGGGGATCATGTTCCTGCTGGGTGTGTCAGGAATAGCCTTCATGTGGTTGACAGGGGCTGATTCGGTCCAGAATTTGATAGAGAACACCTATCAGGTCCTGAGGCTTCGGATATGGTTTCCGCTGCTCCTCCTCACCACCGGGGGACAGCTGGTATTCCTGATGATGACGATCAGGCTCGTGGAGTACAGGGGTATCGGGGCTGCTTTCGCAAGCATGACCACATTTTTCAGAAGGTTCGGGGCGGTTTCCCTGACGATCTATACGTTCCAGTACCTCGACACGGTCCCCCTGAACCTCATCAGCCTGTTCCCCGGGGTGAACGTGGTCTCCGGGAGAGAAGGGCTCTTCTGGGCGGTCCTTGCGGTCGTAGGATCGTTATTGACATGGCATTTCGTGCTTCTGTTGTGGGAGAAGAAGGAATTCAAAGGGTCAGCCGAGTGGGCCTTTGCGGTAACACTTGCACAATTCACCGGTATCTTCAAGAGAAAGGATAGAACCTCCAGACTGAAATGGTATGAGGTCCCCAGATTGACATTGACACGAGCCGACATCGATGTGGAATGGTTAGGCGTGGTGCCAACGAACCCGAGGGGGTTGGACCGTTTCAGGGACTCCATACTCTCGATGTACCTGGCCTTCATCGGACTCGTCATTCTTCCACTTTCGATCCTTGCCCATTCCGTGGCAAAGAGAGCAAGGGAGACCGAAGGCGAGAACAGGTTCAACGCGCTATCCCTGAAGGTTTCGAGATGGGGGCTCGCATGGGGGTCGTTCGCGGCCTTCTGGATGTCGCAGATCAAGGGGATATCGATATAGAGACACTTCACTCACATACAAACAGGAACGGTACTTCTGTTCAAGTAACATTCACATTTCCATTTCACTGTTATCATCTGATAATTCATTAAACATCATGAGCGGTGTACGGGCCATAATGTGTTGTGGCGGTGTTCTTCTCTGCAAACGAATTTAATTTTAACACGGGTTCGATCAGTTCATCTATCCATTCGAGCGGTTCGAGGCACCAGTTGCCTCATCAGTCAAATGTGCCATATCCAATACTATAAGAAGAAGATATGTTAAGACCAGAAAAAAAGATGAGGACCTTCTTGTCACGTGCATTGGGATAAATAATAAATATGGTATTTTTTATGAATTAATAAGTGTTATGTAATATGTATACCCTCACCTTCCAATAGGAATATGTAACGATATCTGTAAGGGGGAACATCAATGAGAGCAATGGGAAAACCAATTATTATAGCAATGGGGTTTTTGTTGGTTCTTTTAATGACCTCTGTCGCGGCAGAAGGTCAGACAATGGAGAGATCGGACCCGGATGATGATGTGCTGAAGATGGCCGATCCATTTGCGGAAGCCGATGAGATCTCTCAGGATGTGGAGATCCTTTCTGCATCCATAGACTGGTCCGGGGATAAGGTGAAGTGCGAATTCAGGGTAAAAGGAGAGGTCGTGAATATATCATCGGACAGCAGTATCAATATCTATTACTTCAATATCGATCTCACTTCGGAGAACAATGAAGAAGAGATATTCTTCATTTATACACATACAGGATTCTCCGGTGGTTCTCTTGAGACCGGTGTTATAACACTATACGATAATGATTATTCATCCAGCGAGGGAACGTTCTCATTCGAATTCGATAAAACCCATTTCGGTGAATATACAGAGGTATTGGATATTGAGGTCAGAGGAACCAATACCAACGGATGGATGGATGAGATCAAGTGGGGAGAGGGGTTACCCGGTGATGATGATACAATAGACGATGACACGATCGACGATGATGCCACGGATGACGATGATGACGACAGCCCAGGTTTCTCATTCTTCCTTATCCTCGGATCAATATCCGTTGTCCTTGGAGTCCTTCTTTTCAGAAGAAGAAGGGATTGAATTGAAGCGCTTCATCTGCATTTTGATCTTAGTATCAATGACTGTGAGTGTTTTCGTTTTAACCGGGAACGGGGAGGAGGCGGGGACAAGAGCGACGATCCTTCCCCCGTACATTCACAACGACATCGTATTTCCCGCAGGAGAATATGAACTTCAACACGATATGATCATCGACCATGGTGTGAATGTCACATTCAGCGCCGGTTCCGTGATATATGTATATGTGGAATTGACACCTCTGACAATGTTCGTTTACGGAAACCTTACGTTGAATGGATATGGTGAAGCGATAACCCAGAGAGTGACATTCAGATCGATCGCTTCATCACCCGCCCCTGACAGTTGGAATGGGATCAAGGTTGCTGGAAAATGTGAATTCAATGCTGATCATGCAAAAATAGAACATGCAACGATCGGTGTCGATATATCCTACACTGCTACAGCAATAATCGATGGTTGTACCTTCGATAATAACTCCATCGCCGGTGTCAGGTTATTCAATTATCAGCATACGAATGGTAGTATGTATGCACCTCATGGCGTCGAGATAGGATCTACGACCTTCAAAGACAATGGGTGGGGTATTATTGAGAACGGATATGATACCAAGATCGATAAATGTGAATTCATAGAAAATGTCGAGGGTGGGATCCTGGTTGGGAACGGTAGTTATCCTTTTTCAAAGAACCTCAAGATAACAGACAATGATCTCATAGATAACGACCAGGTGGCCATTCAGTTTGGAAATGAACAGGAGATATCCTGCGGGATCACGAACACGCTCATTGATCAAAATGAATTCAGAACGATCCAGACCTCAATGGTTGAAAGATATATGGATTGTTATCTGGAAAACGAGAACATGGTGATCAGCAGGAACACCTTCAGAGAAGGATATGGATCCATGGGTGGGATCAGATATAGCAGGGATCTTACCTTCAGATCAAACACATTGATCGGAGATGAGGAGTTCGATTATCCCAGTAGTGGTGGTTTTTTCATCTCTGACTTTGAAAATTGTACATGTGGATGGAATTCCATCCAGAATGGAAATACATATTTAAGCGTTAATAATGGAAAGAATGCCACCCTGAAATATAACCATTTTACCGGGGAAGCACAATCAGATGATGACAGAGCGAGTTATATACGCTGTAATAATGTATCATATGCATGGATCCATAATAATCATGGGGAGAACAACGGGAAGATATACACACACGAAAGTGCCCCCATATGGATCTTCAACAACACTTTCTCAAGTAGATTGGCCAGAACCAAGTACCATGAGGATAGGGTGGTGATCGGTGGAACTGCAAATTCGGAGAAACTCGATTGGGTTTATTTCTATGATAATGTTATTTTCGGAACAGTCACCTGTAATAGAATGTACAGGGTAAAGATCAGCAACAACATTATTAGAGATTCAAGAAGGGAGGGACTGCTGTTCGATTATTACCAGGTAGAGATCGAGGAAGTTCTCGAGCCATCCTTTGCCCTTGTGGAAAACAATACGATGATCAATAACTCCGGAAGGGACATATCAACAGGATCAAGAGTCTCCCAGGATAAAATGGCACAATATGAGATAATTGTGAAAAACTCCACATTCGACCATGAAGAAGTTATGATGGAGTGGAACTATTCGATCAAAGCTTGCTGGTACATGAATGTCAGACCCCTTAATGAGATCGGTCTCCATGTTGACACCAATTTAAACGTCAAGAACATCAGTGGTACCTATATCGCAGATCATCAGTTATCCGGTGAGTGGCAACTCATTCAGGGACCTTTTTTGACATTCACTAGAGGAGATCGATGGTATTATGATGGGGTTGATCCGAAATACGAGGATGTCCTGTGCAATCTGACATTCACAGCAGAAAACCGTGTATGGAACACATCAGTGAACTGGTCCAGGTATATTGAGTTGGACCTGACCCTGGATGCTTCCCCTACCTTCACTGACCCCGGGACCTTTCACTTCGACGAGGACACTATCCTTGATCTCAACATCTCATACCTTTTCCAAGACTTTGATCCAATAAATATCGAGGTCCTGAATTCCGATGGGAACCTGACCTTCGAGAATGACACTGTCAGGTCCACTTACGACAACTGGACCGGAACCTCGAATGTTACCTTCAGGGCAACCGACTCATTCGGTAACATTACAGATGGAACGGTAACTTTCATGGTGGACCCGATAAATGATGGTCCGGTCATCTCATCTGCATTAACCGAGATCACCATGGATGAGGATACAACATTCGTCATCGAACTCGAGGATTACATGTATGATGTGGAGGGAGATCCTCTTGAATGGTCCTTTGATGAAGCTGAGAATCTGACGGTCTCTCTCGACAATTCAACTTGGAACCTCACGTTAACTCCGAATACGAACTGGTTTGGAAACACTAGTATGAAGCTCCATCTGAGCGATGGTCTGGCAATCTCGAACATCACCGTTCCGGTCAATGTCAGGTCTGTAAATGATGCACCCGTATTCAACGCACCTGCGAACTGGAACATCACCGTTTTCAGAGGAACCCTGGGAACCATCGATCTGCTTTCGATGGTATCCGATGTGGAGGGTGACGGTATATCGTTCTCCATGGACCCGACATCGGAATATGTGACCATAACCGGCGGAGAGCTCGAAATAATCTTTCCAGAGAGCATCGATGCAACGCTTTTCACCATCGAGATCACAGCTGATGACGGCAACGGAGGAAGGGATACGGTTCCAATTCGTATCATCATCGACCATGGAACGGCCCCCCCACCGGAGGATTGGGACCTGTACTCCTCGAAGGTGGAGATCGATGAAGAAGGTAACTGGTACGTGGAAGCTGTGGGAATGCCGGGGATCGATGTGTATCTCGTCGTGAAGGATGAGGCGGGAGGAACTGCAACTTACAAATTGGAGGAAGATAGCGAACACCCAGGTAACTTTTCGCTGGAGATAGACAGCAGCAAATTCGAGGAGGGAATGGCATACTCCTACTTCTTTACCAATGCAACCGGCAACGGCGATCTGGAACCTGACCTGTCGGGGATCGAGGTCCAGCCGGGAGAGGAAGTTGAAGAGGTATTCAGTATATGGGCGCTTATACTCGGAGGGATATGCATTCTTGTCCTGGTTCTACTGGTGATGATCGTATTGATAGTCGTTGTTGTAAAGAGGTCATCGAAAAGTACTGATGAAGAATAATCATTGGCCGATCGTGTGTGATTGATGGCCCAGGCCGAAACCGTTCAATAAAAAGTTAATGAAATCATTTAGTATACTAGACTGTGTCCCCGGCATTAAACCATACTTGAGAACAAAAATTTTGCAAACATCATGCGTATATTATGAGATGAGATCTTTGATGGTATCTCATTTTTCCTCCCTTTTTACACCAAAGCCACGGGTATTGTTCGTAATATCCAACAATTTCACTCCTATTTTGTTTTATCAACCGCAACCACAATTTCCATCACAACATGATCCTTTGAACTGATCCAACACCATCAATATACCTTCCCGGAGCATCTCTTTGGGAATGTTCTCACTGGTTTCTCCATCATATTCAAAGGTTCTGCAGTTCGTTTCCTCTCCGCAAACGACAGAGCAGGGACCGCAATAATTATCGGAGATTACCAGTTTTCCCGAGACGATCTCCTCAAGGTCCCGTCCGTTCAATCTGATCGTCGGTGATCTCTTCAAACCATACTTTTCCTCATCTTCCCTGTTACCGATCCTGATCTTTTTCACGGTAAGATGATCGATCACCCTCAGTTCCTGACGCAATTCCACCAGTACCTCGTCCAGGATCTCATCGGCTGATTGGCATCTTTCACAACAGGACAAGTCCAGGTAGAGGAAATCAATGCTCAGTTTGTTCAAGTATTCACCATCCTATGATGTAATTTCGTTTTGTATTGACCTTTAGATATTTTTCTATTCTATCGATCACCAGAATTTTATGCCGAAGAATCTTATCGTGAATATTATTCCCATCAGGACAACAATTATCCCGAACACTATCTTAACTATTTTCCCTGTTTTGATAAATCGTTGTGTCAGACGAGCCGAGAAGGACCTGGTTCCTACAGCAAGTGGAATGAAGATCATCCCATGACCGATGCCGAATGTAAAGAAGAGTAACCCTCCCATGATTATCGAGATATGATGAGAGAGGATCCAGACCATAACAGGCAATACCAGGGAAACAGCGCAGGGGGCCCATCCAAGAGAGAAGAATATACCGAGCAGAAACGCGCCGCCAATGGGGGACTTGGCAAAAACTCCCTTTAAACCCAGAACCGATCTTTCCTTGAAGGTTTTCTTCCGGTCTTGATCATCATCCTGCTTTTTGGGTCTCCTCCTCCTGATGGAATCCTTGATATCGCCAATTTTGTCAGTGAGTGAGACCATATTGTTCACACCAAGGATCATGAGGATCGCACCGGCTCCAAGATCGAAATATCTGGCACCCTGAAGGAATACACCCGCCTGTGCGATAAAGAGACCCAGTATGAAAAAGATGATAGCCATACCGATAACGAACGATATCCCAATAAGGAACCCTTCCCTCGACGCCTTCTCTTTTTCGATCTCCTTGATCCCACTCTCTTCTGACCTTTTCCTTGATGAGACGATGAATGTGAAAACCGTGAACAGAAGTGCTATGGAGCATGGCGAGAAGGAAGTGATGATG
>JAFGLL010000022.1 GCA_016928095.1 Thermoplasmatota archaeon | reverse complement strand
CTGCTGCTACCCAGCCTCCCAGACCGATTACGCAACAACCGGGGCAGCCTGCCAGACCGCCGGGTCCGCAATCATATCAACAGAGACCACCAATGCCCGGCCCGCAGTCCCCCCCGCCTAGACCTCCTGCTCCAGCCCAACCCCCGGCACCGCAGACTCCCCTGCCGAAGCCCCCTGTACCTGCACAGCCTCCCCGACCTGAGCAGTAGTAGCGGATCATGGTGAACAGAACGGAAGGGCTTGAAAAGGCCTTCATCTCCTCTCGAGTACTCCGATGTAGCGTGTCATGCTTTTATGTATGCGCAGCGACAGCTCCTTTTTCAGGATATAACCCGGAACCTTTCGTATATGCTCAGGGTCCGGAGCGTCGATAACGAGAGGGGCCCCCTCCTTTACGAGTTCCGCCGTTTCCACAAGGACATCGGAGAGCAGTGCCCCTGTGTCCTGTCCGTGTGTCGCTGCCGACCTTCCAAAGGGGGGGTCGGTGATGATCCCGTCAAAGACCGGAAGCTCCCCAGTCCATGGGTAGCTTCGGAGCATCTTCGAATCTGCGTTCCTTGCGATGATCATATCCGAGAGACCCACATGTTCTATGTTCGAAAGGGCTCCTCGATGGATCCGGGGGTCCTTCTCTATCCCCACGACCTTGAGGCCCAGATCCGCCGCTTCTATGGCAAGCCCCGCCGGACCTAGGAACGGGTCCAGAATAGTGCTTCCCGGGGGGAGACCGGCAAGGTTGACCATTACACGGGCCAGCCTGGGATCCATTATCACTGGTCTGTTGAAAGGCATTCGGGACCCCCTCCGGCTCATTGCCGAGGTACGGGAGGAGGTTTCCAGGACCCTGCCTATGAATGCCTCCTCGTGAACGATGATGAAAAGTGTTATATCGGGGTCCCTGTGCCTGACCATTCGCCCCATGTCCCTCGCCTGTTGTTCCACTGTGTTGAAGATATCGGAGGGTTTGAGCACCCCGTCGCCCCCCCCCACCACCTTAACGATCCAGGAAAGTGAGGAAAGGGGGGCTGTTCTTTCCATGTATGAACGTGCTCCCGAGGCGATCTTATCCAATGATGCCCCAGTCATCTCGTACACGGTCCCGGAAAAATGGCTGAACCCCAATCGCGGGGCCAGCCCCGGGGGAGGGGGGGCATCGAGTATTACAACCTGGCCCCTGCAATAGGACACCCTGACAGGTTGACCCATTGAATCGAGCGCCCCTTCAAGCTCCGCAAGTGCCAGCTCGGGGGCCTCACCCGTCAGGAGGACAAGTCCATTCACGTTCCGAACCATGTTATTCTAGTTGATATACGTTTTTGGGACAGGTTGAAATGATAACCTTTTAAAAACCAGCAGTCGCTTTGGGTCATCGGAGGTGGCCCTTTGTTAAAAGGGAATTGGCCTGTATTCATACCGGTTACATTGTTGCTGGCGGTCGTATTCAATCCGGTGATCCTGGAGGACGGTAGCGATGCTCTTGGATGGACGGACGGTAGCAAGGAAAGTCTGGTGTACCCGCATTACGGGATCGTTGACCTCATAGCGCATGGAGCTTACGAAGCGTTCAATGCCAGTTATCCGGAAAAGGCCGAGTTCGTATATTACTGGTTCCTCGAGAAGGGTGCCGATTCGAACCCGGATTCCTTCGATCAGAAACACACCATACCGGTTGCCGAGGATAATTTCCTTGCCTGGACCGACGACGGTCAACCGGATGGGGACAAGTCCAACTACTTCATTCACAACAGCAAGGGTTGGGAGAACACCGATGCTCCATCAACGGCCCAGAAATGGGCCAACTATACCATGGAGAACCTCACAGCCTGGTTCCTGCAGGGCAAACCGACGGTCTCGCTGTCGAAGCACAAGGCCGCTTACTGCATGGCAAGGATGTCCCGTTATGTGGCCAAGATGTCGCAGTACGGAAGGACGGATTACTCCCAGTGGGACCAGGTCAGGCAGCTCCCCGATTGGGACCCCAACGAAGCATCCTATCAGGAATACTACGAGGCTTTCCTGTGGACCGATGATTCCATGATGAAACTCCAGGAGGATTACTGGAACCGGACCAGGAACCCGCCGCCGGACCTGGAGGCATACACCATCAACGAGCATACCGCAAACCTTGCGAAATGGGTGAATTCCAGGGATGGCTCCACCGTCCAGATGATGGACCATGACGCAACCACAATAACGGTCGGTAAGACCTACAGGGAAATGCTGTACGATTTCATGTACTGCTGGGACAGTGACCACCGGTATAATGACATCAGGGGGTTCAACAGCTCCCTCTGGCAGCTGACGATGGAGAACCTGGTGGCAGTGACCGAGAACCTGACCTCCATGTATGTTTCCCTCTATGACACCGCATGGGAGAACTTCCTCACCATCGCTCCGGACCTGACGGTCGTGGATCACCACGTGTTGCCCGAGGGGATCATCGCCAATGACATGGTGACCGTCAATGCGACCGTGAGGAACAACGGCCCTATGGCCACCCTGTCGACATTCCTGGTCGAGTTGTCCGCATCCACCGGTTTCGTCAACAACCAACCCCTGAAGCTCGATCCCGGTCAGGAGAAGACCGTGACCTTTTCCGCTTTCAAGGTCGGGGACGACCCCGTGGATGTGACGATCACTGCGGACAGCGGTGAGGCTGTTGCAGAATCCGATGAGGATGATAATGTTCTAGGCTTCCAGTTCGATCCCGTCCCGGAAGTGTTCACCTCGGGGATCGATCTCGCGGTCCCCTTTCCTTCCATCAGGAAGGACACTGTACAACCGATCAGGGTGGAGATCACGAACTCCGGTAACCGTCAGGACAGTTTCATTCTGACGGCATCGTCCACCTCGCAGAACTTGAGGTTCCTGGAACCGCATGAGCCGATCGTGGTGGCCCCCGGATCCTTCGGGGTGGGAACCATTTACATGATGACCTACACGAACACCTCCATCGGTACCTTGCTCGTGGACATCATGGCAGAGGGGACCGGGTCAACTGCAGGGATACAGATATCTGTCCAGGTGCTCGATCGGACCCGGGACCCCGTTCCGGTCATCACCGGTCCTTCTTGGGCCCGCCTGGAGGAGATGGTCATATTGTCAGCGGCCGATTCGACCGATCCCGACAGTGATCCTTTGACATTTTCATGGTATGTCCCCACCTGGGGGAATTTCACAGGGGAGGAGATCAGCTTCAACTACACGAAGGTGGGTCTGTATGAGATCGTACTGATGGTCTATGACGGCAACGCCAGCGCCTCACTGACCCTCCCGTTCGAGGTTTTCCCCAAGGTACCTACGAATATGAGCGCATCCGCATCCTCGAGAGGTGTATCCGGAATAACGGTATCCTGGAAACAGTGGAGGTCCGGAGGATTGATCGCATACTGGCTGGAGGCCGCGGCACTGCCCGGACAGGGCGTCCTCTCGGAAAGGGGGCCCTACACAAGTTTGATCGGCCCCGGGAACAACAGTGGGAGAGTGGGGAAGTTCCTTCCGGGAACCATGGTCGAGATCAAATTGACGGTAGAGGCCGAAAGGTTCGGGAACATCACGCTGGACACGTTCCAGACCATCACCTCCGATACAACCTCTTTCGATAAGGGGATCAACATGTATGTGGAGAGCGGGTATCTCTACCTCCAGTACAAACCATGGATGGACCCGGAGGGTGAGAGGGAGCCCGAGATAGTCATCGAGAGATGGTCCGACGGTTACGTGGAGCTCGATGAAAGCCTCAAGGAGGAGATACAGAAGACCCCCGCCCTCGATACGCTCAGGTACAGACTTCAGGCCAACTGGGGCAAGTACAGAGCGAAATTGATATACTACTGGGCGGGCGAGATGATATCGCCTTTCACCGCCTCCAACCAGACGGAGAAACAGAACTCCCCGCCCTGGGTCAACCTATCGGGTCTCGACCTGATATGGGAGCTCAACATAAACGGAACCTGCAGGGTACATCTGCAGATGGGGATCAACGACCCCTACGACCACCTGATGTTCGAAATGGACTGGGGTGATGAGACCACGGAGTCCCTGGAGATCTACACGAACCCTGACGGCATCATGTTCTATCAGATATTCCACAACTATACTTCGATCGGGACCTACGATGTCAAGGTTCGGATAAGCGATTGGGGCGGTTCGGAATTCAATGTGAACGGGACCCTGGAGGTCCTGGAATACCGCCCTGTCAACCTCAAGAAGGAAAGGGAGAACCTGATCGTCAGGATCATCCTGGCAGTACTTGCGACGATCCTTCTGGTGGCAGTGGTCATTGCGCTTGGTTACGTTGGTTACCGGTTCTCAAAGAAGGATACAGAGGTCGAATTCGACCTCAAGTCCATGAGATCCGATATCGAGAAGGAGAAACCCGGAACAGGGACCGACTTCGACAAGCGCAGGGGGATGCAGATACCCAAGGAATCCATTATGATCAGGACCCAGGAGAAGAGGAAAGAGGATGGAGGTATCAAAGAGGCCGTAACCCCCGCCTCCCTGCCCATTATCAAGGGGACCATCGTGTTCGACGATGATGATGAGGAATGAGCATCGGACCATGGCATCGATGCTCTTGGACGGTTTGCACTGATTGTGGATCAGGTCAGGTTTCCTGCAGTGTCAGGTTGGTTCATTCTGGAGGATAGACCGTGATCATCAGTTTGCATTTCTGACATCTTGCCAGTGGAACCCCCAGGGGTTTTTTGAACGGGCCTGTCAGCGCACCCTCGATGTCTGTGAACTTGTTCCCTTCCATGCTCCCCGCCCAGTAGATGGCTTCCTTGGAGATCAGATAACCGTATTCGATAGGTCCCGTGCAAGCCGGACACTTGGGGAGGTTGGCCTTCATGTCCTCGGTCCATTTGTTAGTTAGATATGTCGACATATAGCATCCCACCTGCGCGTCAATCGTATTTTTCAGGATTTAAGTCTTTCCTGTCCTCACCGGGCCTTTTCCCGAAGATCACTGATATCGATCATCGGTAGGTCGGGTCACAGCAGGATGATATTCTATAAATACGCATCATGGCATGGAGCAGACATCGGGTGTTCAGGATGGAGGTTTCCACCATATTGTCCATGGAGAGGGGATCCATAGAGAGAGAGATAGTGAGGTTCTTCAGGGAAGAAAGGTCGGCGTCACCGAAGGACCCGCTAATCCAGACGGTCATCGGGTCCCTGGAAGAGTTCACGTTGAGGGATGCGAAACGGGTGAGGTCCATCCTTACCGTGATGGGATACAGGGCTGTTGGCGGGAGGGACGTTGAGAAGGCCAGAAAGGCAGCTGTCTCACTGGAACTTATCCAGTCAATGCTCCTTGTCCATGACGATATCATCGACCGGTCCCGATCAAGAAGAGGGGGGCCATCCCTTCACATCCATTACTCGGACCTCCACTTCCACCAGGGTTTGAGGGGGGATCCTTCCAGCTTCGGGACCAATATGGCCATAATCGCGGGGGACCTCGCCGAATCCTTCGGCGAGAAAGCACTCCTGAGGTCCGGGTTCCCCCAAGACAGGTTACTGGAAGCGCTGGATTGCCAGACCGACATGATCCGGGATACCGGATACGGACAGGTCCTGGACCTATACTCGGTAGAGCTCCCCGATTGGTCCGAGGAGATGGTGATGAAGGTACACACCTACAAGACGGCCCGGTATACCCTGGACGGTCCTTTGAGGATAGGTGCCATCCTTCACGGCGCCGGCAAGGACCAATTGGATGCTCTCTCGGGGTATGCGATCCCCGTGGGGGTGGCCTTCCAGCTCGTGGATGACATCCTTGGTTTCTTCGGGGACCCCAAGAGGGGTGGAAATATGGACCTCTCCGATATCAGAGAGGGAAAGAGGACACTTCTGATGATCAAAGCTCTCCAGAGCGGGAATGAGATGCAGAGGTGCAGGATAGAGGAGCTCCTGGGCCATCCCGACCTGTCATTGGAGCAGGCAGAAGAGCTGAGGGAGATAGTACGAGGGACCGGTTCCGAAACCTTCAGCAGGGAGTTGGCGGTAAAGATGACGGAAGAGGGGATAAAGGCCCTTGAAGGAGCCGACCTTGATGGCGAGGTGGTGGAGTTCCTGAAGGGATTTGCCCGATATCTGATAGGAAGGGCATAGTCATGGTCTTTGATCACTTACCTCCTTGACCATGGACCGGCATATTAAAAGAATATGTACATCCCGTGCATCAATAAGTGAATTCAAAAAAGACCTCATCGGGTAGTTTTAAATAATACTACAAAAGTCCAACTATAATTCTTATATATCAATGAGAACAACTGTCACATGCGGAGTGACACGATCCGTTTTTTGATATGAACACACTCTCAATCCCCTATTCCAAACCCCCACTCCGTCCTGACGAGAAGGCTCCCCTCGTACGCGAGTGTCCGGAGCCCTCGTCACTCCTTCATCTTCTTATCCCCGGACCCGTTATTTCCAGCTTTACCCTGTTACCCAATCTATCGTATGCAGCCATAGAATCGTGGCTGTAGGGATATCCGACGATGATGTTGATGCCGGGGAACCTTCCGAACATGGAAAGGTCGGCCCGGCTCGGCCTGGCCGAGCCGGATGGGTGAGAATGTACGACGCCCTCTCCCTGGATGTACCTCTGCGAGAACCTGCTGTACATGGAGAATAGAAAACTCGAACGTGCGCTCGCCCCTTCCATCACGGGCTCTATGTGGGTTATATGCGGGATCCCGCGTAGCATGGCACCGAACTCGTTGGGGTGTGCCTCCTTCGCGCGTGCTATGATCTCATCCACGGCAGCCCGTTCTATGGTATATACAACCTCATCTTCGAAGAGCTCCCTGGTATCGCGGTCCTCCCTGAGCCACATCACACCAGATACCGCCTCTCTCATTATACCGAACGATGAAGGGTGCTGTTTTACCGGGTGGTTGCTTATCAGTTCCAGGAGAAGCTTCTTGGCCTTGGACCTTTGATCGGAGCGTATGTAGCAGAGGAAGAGTATGCATCCCGCCCTGATCATCTGGTCCCGGTCCCCCGCTTTTTTAAAGGTCCTGAAAGCAGTTTTGGACATCTCCGCACCCCTTTTCGGGTCCCCCCTTCTGCCGCACCAGAGTGCTGCCTCGACAATATAGGATGCTCCGATAGAGGGGTGACCAAGCTCCTCCGCCATCGACGCAGAGTGAAGAATGAGGGTTATGCCCTCTTGTGCTTTTGCAGGGTCTTCCGATTCGGAAGCAAGGCGGCTCCCGATGATGAAGGATATCTCCATCTCCTCCATACCGTTGCCGAACCTTTCCGCGGTGCCCCTGGCCTCTGAAAGCTCTTTGACAGCTTCCTCCATTCCTTCTTGATAGAACCCTCTGATCTTTCTGATCCCCATACCAAGGAGTTCGAACCCTTCTTCAACGGTAATTTCCAGAGCTTTCCCGGAAAGCAGGTCACCTTCCCTCATCTCCCCCCTTTTCAGCATGAAGGACCCCATGTGATACATGCATCTGGCCCGATGATATGCACCGATGTCCCCTTCCAGGTCCATGGATAGTGACCGGGCGACCTTCAGTCCCTCGAAAGCCGCTTTCACATGGTCCGCACCGAGGGACGGGGATTCCACTATTTCCGCCCGGTCGTCAAGGAGCAGGGCCTGAAGCAGATGTGATTCCATCTCCACCAGGGTATCCTTCCTCTCCCTTTTCTTCCGGAAGTTCCTGAGGGCGGACCCGAGGTCCTTACGGGACAGTCCCAGTTCGGAGACGATGGGGTTGAGGTCCAACGGCAGACCGTGAAGGACCGCGATCTGTCCCGCCCTGGCAAGGGCGACTTTCCGGACATTATCCCCCGCCCTGCCGCTTTCTATGAGGACCTCCAGCGGCTTGATGCTCTCCTGATATCGTCCCATTGCCACCAGGCCCTCGGAAGCGGCAGATAGGGAAAGCGGGTCGATATCCGGCCTTCTCTCCCGCTTTAGGAATGTCAGGGGGCCTTTCTTCTCATCGAGGAATGGTCCGGTCACCGGTGCGATGGACGAGATATCCCCCCTCCTGACGATCATACAGAGCTCTTCGGACCTCTGGAGGTCGACCTGATCGGACGGCATCATCTATCTCCGTACAGGAGGAAGTTCTCCACTTCATTGTAGAACATTGACATATCGGCCCCTTTTTCCGATCCAACATGGACCGCTGCCGCCGGAAAGAGAAGGTTAAGCTCTTCAGAAGCCCGGTTTATGCTCTTTACAGCCTCCCTCCTGTCCATTCCTGCTTCCTCGACGGCGTTGATCAGACGCTCCATGAGGGGTTTGACGATCCTTCCGAGGTCAAGGTCCTTCGGAGGCTCCCAACCCATATCGTGCTCTATCTCTCCTATGTCGAAAGTGGGGGACATCTGCCCGTCCGTACCTGCTTTCAGGAGCCCCGATTGGGATCCCGCCTGGATCACCTTCTTGGCACCCTTGGGGTCGAACCATCTGAGATTGTATATCATCAGGTTCACCATCTCGGTCCTGGAGAGCGTGGTACCCTTGCCAAGCCGGAATATGGCCGCAAGTATCCTCTTCAGATCGTCGGTCAATTGACCCCCTCCAGCAGTTTGGAACAGCTCACGATCGCCCCTGCAAGGCCGGTGTCCACGAGTTCCTCGAGCTCTCCGAGCTCCTCGATCCCCGCATAGACCCGTGCCTCCTTCGGGACCGCTTCCATAATCGGGTCCAGGAGCTTCCTGTCCATGGAATCCCTGTTCTCCCTGATATCGTCAAGGATGAAGACCTCGATCCCGAAGGAGGAAAGCTCCTCTACCAGCTCCGAAGGTCCCATTCTGCGCAGTTCCCTGTCCTTGGACACGATGGAGCCGTCGTAGTCTATCTGGACCACGAGGTTCTCCGTGAGTTCGAAGGAAGAAACGATCTCCTCCATGGAATCTATCATCTTGGTTGTCACCACGACATCCTGGGCGCCTGCCATTATGACGTCTATCAGTCCTTCCGAGAATATGATCCCGACATCGGCCCATATGGCGTTGCTCTTTTCAACGATAGCCCTGAAGGTCGACCAGTCGACGTTACCCCGCCTTATTCCGATTATGTCCAGGTAATGGACCGTGCCAAAAACGGATGAAAGGTCCGATACGAGTCCTTCCAACGGAACGAGTGCGCCATCGACCCTCAGCTGGTTGTACCTTCCATCCTTTACCCAAACCGGTGTAGACCCCATCGCTGCTACCGATGGCACTATCTGAAAACCCCTGGGTGTCCCGGGTTCCACGAACCTCATATTCACCCATCCCCGGCCTCAACGGAATCCCCGCAGGCCATCCATTTTCAGTCCAGGGGGGACATTATTATGACGTCCTTGATGGATTTGACATTCTTGAAGGGCAGCACCATTCTGTCCTTCGAATCCATCTTGAACTTCTTTATGTCCACCTCTTCGGAGGGGATTACCAGCAGATGGAGTACCTTACCGGACCTGGTGTCAACGACCAGGTTGTCCACCGTTCCCAGGTACTTGCCATCACTGGACATCACATATTTGTCCTGCACATCACTAGCAAAGAACCTCATACCGTCTCACCCCAGACAAATGTACCATTATCCGTAATAATGCAGGCCTTTATCATCCTTCTCCTTCTTATTTATTCCGCCCTTCCACGCATCCATTATCCGCTGGTATGCTTCCATGGTCTCCCGGGACACGGATGGCCTGGCCTCTGCCATCGCCTCTTTGAAGTCCATGAGGGTGACCTTTTCCGCTTTCATGTTCCTGCGGAGGGCGACTATCCCCGCCTCGCGGCAGATCCCTTCGATATCAGCCCCCGTGTATCCCTCGGTCTCCGCGGCCATGGTCGCAATATCGATATCCCCTGCCAGGGGCATGTTCCTGGTGTGCACCCTGAAGATCGATAGCCTCTCCTCCTCGTCCGGAGCCCCGACAAGTATCAACCTGTCGAAACGCCCGCTCCTTAGAAGTGCCTGGTCGAGTATATCGGGCCTGTTCGTTGCTCCGAGGACCATCACACCCTCCGTGTCCTCTATGCCGTCCATGGATGTAAGGAGCTGGTTGACAAGCCTCTCGGAGAAATGATTATCGGCCGCGGAAGACCTCCGCGGTGCAAGTGCATCTATCTCGTCCAGGAACACTATGCAGGGGGCAACCTGCTTTGCCTTCTTGAAGATCTCCCTGACGGCCTTCTCGGAATCCCCCACCCATTTGGAGAGCACCTCTGGCCCCTTGATGGAGATGAAGTTCGCCTTGGTCTCGGTTGCCACGGCCTTTGCCAGAAGCGTCTTTCCGGTCCCCGGCGGGCCGTAAAGCAGGACCCCTCTCGGGGGTTTGATACCGACGTTCCTGAAAGCATCGGGGTCCGTGAGGGGCCACTCGACCGTCTCGATGAGCCTCTGTTTGACCCCGTTCAGACCGCCGATCTGTTCCCATGTGACATTGGAGACCTCCACGAGGACCTCCCTCATGGCGGAAGGTTCTATCTCCTTCAGCGCTTCCTTGAAATCCTCCATCCTGACCTCGATCTTCTCCAATATCGTGGGAGAAATGGGCTTGTCCAGGTCGATGTCCGGGAGGTACCTTCTGAGGGCCTTCATGGCGCTCTCCCTTGAAAGGGCTGCAAGGTCGGCTCCAACAAAACCATGGGTGAGATCGGCAAGCTCGTCCAGGTCCACATCGCTTGACAATGGCATGTTCCGTGTATGGACCTGCAGGATCTCCACCCTTGATGGTCGGTCCGGGACCCCGATCTCTATCTCCCGGTCGAACCTTCCCGGCCTCCTCAGGGCCGGGTCGATATGCTCTATCCGGTTGGTCGCGGCGATGACTATTAACCTGCCCTTCTCCTCGAGCCCATCCATCAATGTCAGTAGCTGGGCGACGACCCGTCTCTCGACCTCGCCCTTGACATCGTCGCGCTTCGGGGCGATGGAATCTATCTCGTCTATGAAGATGATCGCTGGAAGGTGCCCCTCGGCCTCCTGGAACTTCTTCCTCAGGTTCTCCTCGGTCTGGCCATAATATTTGTTCATTATCTCCGGGCCCTGGATCGAAAAGAAGGAGGCCCCGGATTCGCTGGATACGGCTTTGGCGATAAGCGTCTTTCCCGTTCCCGGTGGTCCGTGGAGCAGGACCCCTTTCGGAGGCTCGATCCCGAGCCTGTCGAACAGCTCGGGATGCTTCATCGGAAGCTCTATGATCTCCCTGACACGCTTGAGCTCGTCCTTGAGACCGCCGATGTCCTCGTAGGCCACACGTGAAATGAGGTCCTCCAATATCGCCTCCTGGGATATCTTGATGAGGGTATCGGCGGTTATCTGTACGATCCCCTTCGGCTTCGTGCTCGAAACAACGAAAGGAAGCTGGCTTCCCATCAGGGCGATCCCCTGGATGATCAGTGTGTCCCCTGCGGAGACCGGACGTTTCAGGAGCGATTTCTTGATGAAGTTGTCTATGCCGTTGGCGAACTGGAGGTTGGGGACCTCCCTGATCGCAGGGGAGATGTTCACCTTCTCGGCGGTTTTCGGGTCTACCTTCTTTATGCTGACCTTTTCCCCTATGGAAGTTTCCGCGTTCTTCCGGGTGATGCCATCGATGCGGACCAGGTCCTTGTTCTCATCCTGGACCGGCGCCCTCCATACAATGGCCGCGGTCTCCCGCTTCCCTCTGATCGAAATGATATCGCCGGGGGAGACGCCGAGTTCCTCCCTTACCTTGGTGGAGAGCCTTGCCCTCATGTACCCTACATCGTTCTTGAGCGTGGGTTCGACCTTGATGTCCATTCTGTTCGTCAACACTAGCCCCTCATTGGAATTCGAGAGCCGATGAAGTTCGTGCGATATAAGTTTAATCAGTGGATGCGGGGCCCGTAGGCGTTTCAGACCGGTCGACCCCTGGTCCTTGCAATAAGGACGGCAGCGTTCTCGTCCCTGTACCTCTTCGTCCTGGTGGTCTGGCTCTCATCGACCAACTCGACGGCTGGTCCCCTCCGCATGATCTCCGCGATGATCAAGGACCCCTGGGCAGGGTCCCCGTCCCCCACCCGGACCTTCAACACCCGGGGCTCGTAAGCCTTCCTGGCCCGAAATAACATATCGACCATGTCATCGAGCCCCACCGCCCGTCTTGCGGATATCAGGATGCCGTCAGCGATGAATGCCACCCCCGGTCTCTTCCCGGGATCGATCCCCGCGACAAGTTCTTTCGGCCTCCATCTTCCGAAGGAGGCCGCAATTCCACGATCGACCGTTATCCCGGGATCAGATGTGATGGGGACGACCGCCGGGGACCTCATTGTGAAAGAAGGGGGCTCGATCCCGTTCTCCAGAAGGAGGCAGTCCATGCCGGCCTCCCACACGGAGCCGGGTTCCATGACGGTATGGGGGATGTGCATATCTTTCAATATGCTCACGGTATCATGGAGGGCGGAGAAATCACTGGTACATATCCCGATCAGGAGCCCCCTTTCCCTCTCCCTCAAGCGGGTGACATCATCCAGTTTCAGTCCTCCCACTCCACATCATCGGACCCTTCGGCCTTGTCATCCTCCCCTTCCATGGCCACTATCCGGAAGCACCTTTTGTTCTTTACGGGTCCTGGTCTCGATCCTTTCCGGGAGCCCTCCCCGGTGACCTTCTTGAACTCCAGGGTCATCTCTATCTCCTCCGGTCCTTCATCATCGGAGTGTGGTCCTGCGGTCTTCTCGTCATCATCCTCGATGCAGACCTCGAAACCATCTTCCCTCTCGACGGTCCGGATCCTGAATGCATGCTCGTCGAGGATCTCTGCCTCGACGATCTCCTGGGCTATGGCGATCTTGTTCTGGAAGTCCTTGTCACGGACGAATACCTCCTTCAGGCCGTAAAGGACCCTTTTCATCATGGACGCTACTTCCCTGTTCTCCAATGCGATGTAAGATTCCGGTTCGTAGGAAACACCGCCTTCGAACTCCTGGATTATAATGGCATCCTCTGTTGGTCCCCGCCTGCCCATCCTCTGGTCGTAGAGGCGTCTCTTCTCGGGGTCCAGAAGGACAGATTTCGCTTCGTTCAGGAGTCGCATGATATCCTCGCCCTCACTACGAACGGAAGGCGGAAGGTGTCTCAGCTTGTCCGGATGATAGACCTCGGCCATCCTGCGGTAGGCAAGTCGGATCTCCTTGCTTGTGGAGTGGGCAGCGACCCCCAGCAATTGATAGTAGTCGATCTCCATTTCGATCCACCGTATTGTCTGGTTATTGCAGCAGTTGTATATTGGGATTATGCCGTAACAGGGTCCCACATCCATCCGAAACCCTTACATATCCACCTCCCCTTGGGCATCGAAGGAGGTCTTTAATGAGACCGTTGGGCACAGTCGTGAACTTCTCACCAAGAGGGTCCATCATCATCAGGTCGGAGATCGCTCCAAGGATAGGGCAGGTGGTCTGCGACAACCGAGGTACCCCACTGGGGAAGGTGATAAGGATAACGGGGCCGGTGAGCAGACCGTATATCATGGTATCGGCTCTGGCCAAGGATGAGGTCCAGATGTTCAGGATAGGGGGGAAGAAGGTCTTCCTTGACGATGGACCAAGGCAGCCTGATAGAAGGCCGCACAGAGAGAGGTCCGAACCCACTCGACCGCGGTCGGGGGGCAATAGCGGAGAGAGGCCAAAGGGCCGTCCGTGGAACCCCCCGAGCTTCAAGGGAAAGGGCTACAATGACCGGGATCATGGCAAGAATTCCACGGGTCAAAGGCCCCCCTCCAGGGACAGAAGGAAAAAGACCCGGTACTGATGTTAAATATTGCTGTCAGCATCGGGGTAGCGGGGACAGTGAATGACACTGGCAGTATACAACACCGAGACACGCAGCAAGCAGGTGTTCGAACCTGTGGAGGAAGGCAAGGTCTGCATGTATGTATGCGGTCCGACGGTGTACGACGACTGTCATGTGGGCCATGCCAGGACCTACGTGGCTTTCGATACCATCAGAAGGTATCTCGAGTACAAGGGCTACGGCGTTACCTATATCCAGAACTTCACCGATGTGGATGACAAGATAATCGCACGTGCGGTTGAGAAGGGGGTCCCCCCCCTGGTCCTGTCGGAAAGGTATGTTCAGGAATATTTTGACGACATGGGCCGGCTCAACGTCAGGAGAGCATCGATCCACCCCAAGGCCTCGGAGACCATTCCGGACATGATCATCGTGATCCAGGGCCTGATAGAGAAAGGATATGCCTATGAGGTCAACCGCTCGGTATATTTCGAGGTCGAGAAGGCAAGGGACATCTTCGGAAAGCTCAGGCATCAGTCCCTGGAGGACATGAGGGACGGTGCCAGGATCGAGGTGGACGAGGAGAAGCGCAGCCCCAAGGACTTTGCCCTCTGGAAGGCGGCCAAGCCCGGTGAGATCTCCTGGGACTCCCCCTGGGGAAGGGGAAGGCCTGGCTGGCATATCGAGTGCTCGACCATGTCATGGAAATACATAGGGCGGACCCTGGACATCCACGGCGGCGGTATGGACCTGATATTCCCGCATCATGAGTCCGAGATCCTCCAGGCGGAGGCCTATACCGGTCAGCAGTTCGTGAAATACTGGCTTCACAACGGCTTCCTGGAGATAGACAGGGAGAAGATGTCCAAATCGCTTGGGAACTTCTTCACCATAAAACAGGTCCTTGAGAGATACGACCCCATGGTATTGAGGTTCTTCCTGGTGTACACCCATTACCGCAGCCCCATAGATTTCTCGGATGCCGCCATGGAGGAGGCGGCGACCGCATTCGGAAGGTTGACGAGACTGCACATGCTCCTCAAAGATACGGCGGGGGAGCTGGAGGAGGGTGTCATCCCCGACCTCGGAGAGCCGGACGAGGATGTACTCAAGACCGCCTTCGGTCTCAGGAAGGATTTCCTCGAGGCCATGGACGACGACTTCAACACCCGTGTGGCGATCGCCACCTTCTTCGAGATGGACAGCAAGGTAAAGGACCTCCAGAAGGCGGGCAGGCTGGACAGGAAGCATGCGTACGTTCTGCTCTCCACCATGGAAGAGCTGACCGCTGTTCTGGGTCTTGTGTTCGTGGAAAAAGAGGGGAGAGGCATCGGAGGAGAACTTGCGGGGGGACTTGTCCAGCTCCTCATCGAGCTCAGGACCGAGGCCAGGAGCAGGAAGGACTGGGCCACCGCCGATCTCATAAGGGACAGATTGAAGGGTCTCGGGGTGCGCCTTGAGGATGGTGCGACCACCACCTGGAAGCTAGAAAGATGAGAACGGTTCCACCCCCGGGAGCCGCAACAATGATTAAAGGGTAATGGCATCAATGGACAGTATTCGATGGAGGTTTGGAATGACCATCAGCTCCTCAAGATCGATAAGGGCACTGGCAATGGCTTTGTTGCTTGGAGGGATATTGCTCTCCTTCGGACCTTTCAGCGAGGGTGGAAAGGAGCTTGCCGCACAGGCGACCGCCGGGCGGCTCGTTTTCGCCGAGGATATAACCGCAACCTGGTGCCAGTACTGTCCCGCGGCCTCCGAGGGATTGAAGGACCTTTCGGACGACAGGGACGATTTCAGGTTCATCACGTTGGTGGATGACCGTGTGGTCGATGCCAACGAGAGAAGGCTCCAGTACAAACCCTCGGGCTTCCCGACGGTGATGTTCGACGGTGGATACGAGGAACATGTCGGGGCCGTCACCTCCGGGGACGACTACAACGAGGACATCGACAACTGCCTTGCAAGAGAGGTGCCCGATATCACCGTCGAGGTCAGGGCCTATGATCTGGGCGGCTCCGTTATCTCCGTTGACACCACCGTCGTGAACTCCGGTGCGGGGACCTACAACGGGATACTCAAGGTCCACATCGTCGAGGTCGTATCGAGATATCTCGATTACGACGGTAACAACTATCCGAACTCCCTTTTAGGGTATGCGTTCGACGGTGACATTTCCGTCCCCGCAGGTGACGAAGGCATATACACCGCAACCTGGACCGGAGCCGATGTGGAGGACCTGATGGGGGACACCTTCGCGGATATGGATCCCGGCAATATCGTTGTCTATGCAGCGGTGTTCAACGCCAAGGACAACTACAAACCCAGGGCTACGATACCTCCTTCATTCTTCATCGCCAATTACTGCGACTCCGTCGGAGAGGCCTTCCTGGAGGAGGCCGGTGACGCTCCGGTCGTCGAGATCACCTCTCCAAGGGAGGGAAGGACCGTATCCGGGGTGGTCGAGATCTCCGCATCGGTGACCTCGGAGAACGGGATCGAGGTCGTGGAGGTCAGGGCCGGGCAGGAAAGCTGGAGGGAGATGGAGCTGGCGGGGTCGAAGTACGTTTTCAACTGGGACACGACCACGAGCAGGAACGGCATCACGACCATCTCTGTCAGGGCCACCGATGATGTCTCCCTCTCGGGAATAGATAGTATAGAGGTCATGATCGAGAACGAGGGGGCGCTCACACCTCCGGAGATCTCCTCGCTCTCGCATGTTCCCGTGTTCCCCGAGGAGGGGGAGGGGGTCACGATCAGACTGGAAGTGACCCTCTACGACACCTACGTTTCTTCTGCAAAGGTGATCATCTGCATAGATGACCTGTGCCTCCCCCCGAAGGAGATGTTCGAGGCGGGCGGGGACACCTTCACATACGAGGCGGGTCCCTTCCTGGGGGGTCAGGTCATATCATACCATGTGGTCGTGGAGGATACGGAGGGGAACATCGTGGAGTCCCAGGAGGTCTCCTTCACCGTCAGTGAAAAGGAGGACCCCATCCCGACAGATGATGATGAGATAACGGATGACGATGTCGATCAGAATTCACCCTCTCCTTTCCTGATGGTAATCCCACTGGCTGCTCTGGCGGTCATTGCTGTCTCGGTAAGGAAAAGGGATTGACGGTCCGTGACCGAAGAGCTGTGAGATCCTGTTATCACCAGTCTAACGAATGTTCCCGTGCATTGGCCCACATTGACTTATTTGTTGACACATTTAGGAACAATACTATTAATAGACGATGTCTAAACCTTTATCGGGAACAGATATTCCCACGGGAGTAGATAAGGATGCACCCAAAGAGTTCACAAGGACCGGGACGCTCACTCGCCCCCTCCGCTATCCTCTTGCTGCTTGTGGCAGCATCCCTTCTCGGGGTCCCATGGACCTCCGACGGGGGGTCCATAAGAGCGGAGGAGAGCGTGAAGACCCTGTCCGACCTTGATTTCAGCGGACTTGAAGAGTTGGGATACAGACCACAATTACCCTATCCGGGATCCCCGTTCATACAGACTCCCGAACCCATGCCCGAAGGAGCGGTATATCCTCCCGCACAACAAGGAACATCCACCGCATCCTCCGCTCCGACAAGGGCCACCTGGGATGAATATTACGCTGACGACATCCTGACGGTCTATGTCGATGTCTCCTCCGGCGGAGGTGGTACCCTCTCTTCGAACGAGGAACAGCTACTTGACCGGTATGTGGCCGATTTCGTCAACTTCTCCTATCCTCGAGTGAAGGACTGGTTCGACCCGATGGACAGGGTGAACCAGGCCACTTTCTACGTCCATCAGATAGACGGGTCCAGTGGGGTCGGCGGATATTACTCTCCCGGGACCGACGAGTTCCATGTGGACAGGGCCGATCTAAGCTGGGCAGGTGTGATAACCGCCCACGAGTTCCAGCATTATGTCCACAGGCAGTACGACCAGTACGAGAACCTCTGGGTGGATGAGGGGTGTGCTGATTACGCAGCATACCTGGTTTACGGGATATCGTCGGCCACGGCCGGACATGTCTACGCATATCTTGAATACAGGCCATACTACGGCCTGGTTATCACCGACCAGACATTTTACCAGGACGGCACCACCGCATATTATGGCATATCGTTCATGTATCAGATCTACATGAGCCATCAGTATGGAGGAAAGAACTACACGAGGGCGCTTGTACGGAACACCAACCACGGGACGACCGGTGTCAGTCAGGCCCTTTCCGCCATCGGATCCCAGGACGATTTCACGGATTCCTTCCAGAAATGGATGGTGGCGACCCGATTGAACTCCGCCGATGTGGGGAACGGTGAGTACGTATACCCCACGCAGAGTTACGATTACGGGACCTTGAAGAGCTCGATAACAGCATCCCACTCCGGGATACCGGTGCAGGCGAACCGGGACATCAACGGTTTTTCCATAACAACCCTGAGGTTCAGCTCGCCACCGAGCGGGGTCGATACCTTCCGGCTGAAGATGACCTTCAGCTCCGGTAACCCCATTGTCGCGTTCTATCCTGAGACCTCGTCCAACAGGAACGTGACCTTCCTTGACTTCGGCGGGTCCAGGTCGATCTCCCATGAATTCCAGGGTTGGGGCCAGCAGTACAGTTCATTTCAGCTCATTCTCTCATCCACGGGACTTTCCAATGTGGCGTACGACCTGGACGTACTCGATCTCGACCCTCCGCTTTCCACCATCATCACATCCCCGAGGACCCCAGACGGCGTTGACGAATGGTATATAACAAGTCCAAAGGTGACCCTCAACACCGAGTCCGGGTCCTTCATCAAATATCAGATAGATACCGCTGCAGGATCCGATTACACGGAGCCGTTCTACATGCCAGAGGGAGTTCACACGCTCACTTACTGGTCGTATGACAGGCACCAGAACATCGAGGAGAAGCATATTCTGGAGTTCAAAGTGGATACCGGGATCCCTTCTTCGGCCATCGATATCCAGCCCAACCTCCCGGAAGAGAACTGGTATACTTCGGCACCATTGATCACATTGACCACCTCCCACCCCGAAAGCCTGTTGTTCCATAAATGGGGTAACGGGGATTTTAAACGATATGAGGGGGCATTCCTTGCTCCCGAGGGAGAGAACGTTCTCTACTGGAAGGCCGTGGACCAGGCCGGCAACGAGGAGATCGTCCGCTCAAGGTCGTTCAAGGTCGATACCATGGCACCTACCCTGAACTATACCATCTATCCCCTGGAACCCAACGGGGAGAACGGATGGTATACAACGACCCCTCAGGTCACTCTCACTTCCTACGATGCAGTTGCTATCTATTATGCCCTGGGGAGCGGCGATATGCAGCCCTACCATGCTCCGGTCGGCATTCCTGACGGGGAGAACACGCTCAGGATCACCTGCACCGACAGAGCGGGCAATGACGCGGAAGAGGTCAGGCTCAGGTTCCAGGTGGACACAACTCAGCCGAACATAACGGCATGGTTCGACGGTTTCGAATACACCGACGAGAACTCCTCAAGATGGTTGAACATACCCCCCATCCTCAACGTGCAGGGCAGCGAACAGTCCATGGAGATCAATTACACCATAAACGACGGTGCGCCCGTACCGTACAGTTCCCCGGTCGAGATACCCGAAGGGGAGAACGAGATCCGCGTGAGGGGAAAGGACAAGGCAGGCAATCAGGCCTATATGCTGTTCTTCCTGGTCAAGGTCGACAAGCGGGTCCCTTTCGTCGAGCACGTGTTCACCGAAGAGATGACGAACGGTTGGTTCCAGGGGTCAAGGGCCTCCATCGTCCTCGAACCCAAGGGGGAGGACGACAGGTCATCCGCCATGAAGATATACTATCGGTGGGGGTCCGAGACCCCGGGTTTGTACAAGAACGCAGTGCTGATACCCGACGGGATGAACACCTTTGTATACTGGGCCGAGGACCTGGGGGGTAACCAGATGGAACCCAGGACGGTCCAGGTCAAGAAGGATTCCACCATGCCCCTGATATATCTGGATGTAAAGGGACCGGTGAATGGCGAGCTCTATCTGGATGATGAACTGAAGGTCGATCTCACTGGCTCCTCCGACGACAGCGGCATCCAGTCCTACAGCATCGATTATTACGGGTCGGGGACCCCGGAATGGACGCCGAGCGGTGTCTTTGAAACATCGTTCACCGAAACGGGGACCTATGAGGTCGTGGTGTCCGTCAAGGATTCGGCCGGCAATGTTGTGAACCAGTCCTTCACCCTGATCGTGAAGGAACCTGGAACGACCCCCGAGGACCCTGGAGAGGACAGTGGTCTTGATACGGGGCTGCTGTTGCTGGTGATCGGGATCGGATCGGCCGTGATCATACTCATCATCATAATGGGGGTGGTCCTTGTCCTTGCAAGAAGAAAACAGGCCCAGCAGACCCCGCCTCCTGCACCCGGAGCGCCTCTACCACCCCGAACGGGAACCCCGCAAGGGTTGCCGGGGCAGGGCCCCCACCCTGCCGACCTTCCCACAGCTCCTGTGCCTCCGTTCCCTCCCGGTCCCTGAGCGGGAAGGACACCTGAAAGAAGGGGGCACCACCTGTACGACGAATCGGTCCCCTGCCTGGTGTTATTTATATCTTTACCATCGAGCCAGCGCTCTCACGACAAAGTTTTATATAACACGAACCTGATTAAACTGGGCTTAATTCCTGTAGAGGTATGGGTCTACCGCATAGATCAAGTGGTGATCAGTATGAATAAGGGGAAACTTTCGATCTTTATGGCTGCGCTAATGATTACCTCAGCTTTGTTCGGCCTTTTCTATTCAGGTCGTTCCGAGGGAACGGAATTCGATATGTCGGAGGATATCGCTCAGGATGATGCGGCCCCCACAATGGAGCCGACATATTCCATGTCCAACCATTTCACCAAGAACAACGGACAGTGGCATAGCGGTCTTGATTATGTTGGAAAGACAGGTATGGGGTATATCGGCCTCAACAAGGAGGGGGTATATTTCAACATCATCAAGGAGGTCGAGGATGATGAGAACGGCGACCCGCGTTTCACGGGTCACATCCTGGAGTTGACCTTCGAGGACTCGAATACCCCGTGGCCTACCGGAGGGTCCGAGATCGGGGCGAAATACAATTATCTGATCGGGGACCAACCGAACTGGGTCACACATGTTCCCAATTACCTTCAGATATCGTATCCTGAGATATGGGACTGCATAGATATCACTTACCGGTATTCGGACAACGACCTGAAGTATGATATCATACTCAAACCAGGAGCCGACCCTTCGGACATCAAAATGACCATGAAGGGGCAGAAGGGCATGGATGTGGTGGACAGATCGCTCGTTATAGATGTGGACGGGGAGGCCACGATGGTCGACCGGGACCTCGACGTGTTCTATCTGGACGACCCGACAGAGAAGATCGATGCATCCTTCATAATGGTGGATGGGGATACCTATTCATTCGATATCGATGAATATGACCACGGGAGGACGGTTGTGATAGACCCCTTCTACTACGGGACATATCTCGGTTCCTACGGCTCCGATTATGCATGGGGCATCGGGGTGGATGGTAATTTAAACGCCTATGCGATGGGATATACCACCTATTCCTCATCCGGCGAGTTCCCGACAACACCGGGTGCATACCAGCAGTACAGGTCGAGCACCAGCTACGATGCCTTCATCACCAAGTTCCATTATTCGGGGAAGGATATCTATTATTCCACATTCATCGGGGGTTACAATTCCGATTACTGCTACGGGGGAACCGCCGACAAGAACGGTTACGCCTACATCACGGGATACACTTACTATTCGTCCAGCGGCAACTATCCGAGCACAAAAGGAGCTTTCCAGTCCAGCATCAATACCGCCTATTCGACAAGCTACTATGATGCGTTCGTTACGAAGTTATCCCAGGACGGGTCGTCGCTCATATTCTCGACCTTCCTGGGAGGGGCCTACTACGAATATGGTTACGGCATCGATGTTGATAGTGATGGGTATGTGTATGTCAGCGGGAACAGTTATTACAGTGCCTCCGTAAACCCCACATATGGCGAGTTCCCGGTGACATCCGGAGCCTTCCTGACCAGCAGGACCAATTACATGGGATATGCCGCCAAGTTCAATCCCTCCGGTTCCTCCCTGGTCTGGGCCACCTTCGTTGGAGGTAACAGCACCTCCTCCAACTACTGCTACGACATCGCCTCCGACGACAACGGGAACGGATATCCGATCCTCTATACCGGTGCAACGGATTTCCCCACAACGTCCGGGGCCTACCAGGCCTCCAATGCCGGGGGTTACGATGTTGGAGCGGTAAAACTTCGCTCGAGCACGGGAGCGGCCGTATGGGCCACATATGTTGGCGGTTCCAGCACGGACTACGCCCGCGGTGTCGATGTTGACACCAGCGGGAACGTCTATCTCTCGGGATATACCGCATCCTCCAACTACCCCGTAACGTCGGGAGCATACGATACGACCTACAATAACTACGAGATCTTCGTCACCAAGCTCAACAGCAACGGTAACGGATTGACATACAGCACGTTCCTGGGCACAGACTCTTCGGATTACACGTATTACCACAACATCAAGGTCAATTCCAAAGGGAACGCCTTCGTGGCCGGTTATACCTCGTCCTCAGGTTATCCATTGACATCCGATTATGTCCAGGACTTCGGCGGAAGTACCGATGTGGTGATGA
Organism: Thermoplasmatota archaeon; assembly: GCA_016928095.1. Taxonomy (GTDB): domain Archaea; phylum Thermoplasmatota; class Penumbrarchaeia; order Penumbrarchaeales; family Penumbrarchaeaceae; genus JAFGLL01. Next base: position 20,736 of record JAFGLL010000022.1, on the reverse strand, counting down.
CCAACCTTAGCGCTGATGGCGCTTCTCTTTCGTTCTCGACCTACCTGGGCGGTTCCAGCAGTGATTATCCATATGCCGGTATCGAGATCGATAAGACCAATACCATGTATGTTGCGGGTTACACCTCCTCATCCGACTTCCCAACGATATCCGGTGCATACGACACGACGTACACATCCACCGATGTGTTCGTGGCACGCCTGGGAACGAAATTCGACGATCGTAAACCGCCTACGGTGACGGACACGACGACGAATATGGTAGGATATACCGGTCAACCATTTACCGTCACGGCAACATCGAGCGATAATGTGGGCGTGATGTATCTGACCATTGAATCCTGGTCCGGGACCAGACCGCATGCGAACACCACCATGTCGATCCTGAACGGCAAAGGGTCGGTGATCATCCCGGATTCGGTGGATACCTTCTACTGGTTCGTGTCCGCAGGCGATTATCACGGGAACTGGGCCAACACGACGACGAAGAGCCTGGTCCCGATAGACGCTACCGGTCCTACGTTCTCCAACGTCGGATCGAACCCTTACCCGCCGCTGACCGGTGGGTCCGTGAACCTGACCGTCGATGTGAAGGACAACGTTGCCTTGGACCCGACCACGGTGACCCTTTACTTCAGGGACTCCCGCACCCCGTCCTACACTTCAGTACCAATGACCCAGGCGGGCAGTAGTAACACGTTCTATTATGTGGGAACGGTGAGCACCTACTGGGACGGCATCTATTTCTATTTCCGGGCAGCGGATTACTCGAACAACATCGGCATCTCATCGACCTATTATCAGGCGATCTACGATAACGTCCCCCCGACCTTTGTGAGCGACGACTCGGAAACCTCGGCATCGACAGGTGACACCTTCTGGTTCTCCCTCACTCTGAACGACAACATCGGGATAGGGTACGCTTATGTTGAATACTGGTATGGTGCCGGCTCCCACTCCCAGAGGTCCCTGACCCTCTACGGGTCCGGATTCGGGACCGACCAGGCAGCATACACCTCGATCACGGTTTCATACAATACTGCAGGACCCCTTTACTACTTCTACGACTTCAGGGACCGGCAGGGCAACTGGTGGGCCTCCGGTCCGAGCAGTACTGTCACGGTCCCGGTGGACGATAACGACCCTCCGAACTTGGTCGATCTGAAGATGGGGGCCACCACAGGCGATCAGTTCTCCTTCGAAGTGATGTTCGATGATAACATCGACGGACCTGCCATATACGAGGCCTCGGTGGAATATTGTTACGACGATGACTGGATGAACTCCCGGTCCCTGGACCTGACATACGATTCTGATTCCGAGTACTGGACCAGCACCGCGATCACCGTCCCACACAGCCTTGACCCGATCACCCTCGTAGTGACCGGGACGGATCACAACGACAACACCCTTGAGGAGGGGGGCTACATACCCGTCATCGACAATGATTACCCGGTGATCAACAGCGATACCACCCCCGCTTCGGGCACCACCGGGGACCCCCTCAACTTCACCATGAACACCGATGACAATATAGCCATCGGGACCGTTCTTTTAAGTATGAGGTACGGCACTGAACGGGTCTACAACGACATACCGATGTCGGATGCCGGCTCCGGGAATTACTACAGCATAGTAAAGATCGCTCACTCTTTGGCACCTCTGTATTACAACTTCACAGTGGTGGACACCTCCGGCAATACCATTACAAGCAAGGACAAGACCATTGACGTAAGCGACAACGACCTTCCCGATGTGGTCGATATGACAAGGAAGGTTGCCAAGGCCGGTGAAAAGGACTTCCCGATCAAGGCGGTGGTGATCGACAACATTGAGCTGAACACGCTCAAACTGGAGTACTGGTTCTCCTTCGATCCAACGGTCAGACAGGTTTCCATGTCCTCCATCTCTCCAGGTGTGTACTACTACCATGTCGACCTTCCGCTCACCTCCGGAACGATGTCCGTCAGGTTCACCGCGACCGACACGCCGGCAGGGAACATCCGTGTCTGCTCCTCGGTCATCGAGATACTGGACACCACACCTCCGGAGATATCCGGTGTGACCGCGGCGGATACTGCCTATACGGGAGATGAATACTCCATATCCGCCACCATCACGGACGATATCGGTGTCACGGACACCAGGCTTTACTATTCGTTCGGAACCGGCACACCGATATTCACGGACCTAACATCGTCCGGAAACACCTATTCATCCACCTTATCGGTCCCCCATGCCCTTGCTCCCCTGTTCTTCTGGATCGAAGCATGGGACCAGGAGGGGAACCGGATGACCACGGAGATCATCATGGTGTCGGTGGAGGACAACGACCTTCCGATGGTGGAGGCCGATCTCTCGGATACAGATGCGTTGACCGGAGACCCGTTGATGCTGAGGATGAATGCAACGGACAATATCGGCGTGGGACGTGTGGATGTATCCCTCAGATACCCGGGAGGCGAGTGGGAGACCCATACGATGATGCTGACGGACAGGACCTATTACATGGAGGTCATCATGCAAAACGAGGTGGTGGGCACATTCTCCTACTACTTCACGGTGTACGATACCTCCATGAACATGGTAATGTCGGAGCAGGTTGACATCGAGGTCGTTGACGACGAGCAACCCATTGCGGTCATGAACGCACCCTCCTCTGCATTCCAGCACGAGGAAGTGACCTTCACAGCAACGGGGTCGGAGGATAACATCGGCATCCTTACGTATAAGTGGGAGATCAACGGGGAATCCCTGGAAGGCAGTGAGATCACGTATACATTCCAGGATGTGGGCAACTACGCCATCGAGCTCAAGGTGAGCGATGGTGTGACCCCCTCGGTATCCTGCATCGGCGAGATAGTAATCATGGATGCTGACGATCCGCAGATCTCGGTGGAGGTACCGACAATGATAGGGAACCATATGGTAATGGTGGCGGATGCCTCCGGGTCCACCGACAATGTCGGTGTGGTTTCCTATTCGTGGCTTCTCATTCTCCCGGACCATACGAAAAGGACAGGAGATGAAGAGGTCTTCGAATTCGACCTTGCCGGAATGCTTGGCAATCTGACACTCCATCTGACGATCAAGGATGCCATGGGTAACAGTGCCAGCTCCGTGTTCGAGATCAGTTCAGTGGACCTTCTGCCACCCGAGGTGAAAGCCCCCCAGGATGCATCCTCGTACAAGGGTGCCCTTCTGCAGTTCTCCGATCAGGGATCGACGGATAACATCGGGATAAAGACATACATGTGGACGATCACCCTTGATGATATGGAAGAGGTCCTGTACGGTAAGACCATCTCCTACCTCTTCGAGGAGGCAGGCCTGTACAACATCACCTTGACGGTCCTGGACCCAAGGGAGAACAGTGCCTCGGACAATTTCTTCGTGACCATCATAGAGAAGGACCCGTACATGGACAGCGACGGGGATGGTATACTGGATTGGTGGGAGGACGAGAACGGTCTGAACAAGGACGTCGACGATGGATCGTGGGATAATGACCGTGATCTTTTAACGAACCTTCTGGAGTACCAGTTGGGTACCGACCCCAACGATCCCGACACGGACGGTGACCAGCTCCCGGACAACTGGGAATACAAGTACGGCTACAATGCGGGAAAAACGGATATCGTCAACGGAGCACCCCGGTGGATGAACGAGTTCGGTCCTGACGATGACCCGGACGATGACGGTGATACCAACCTCGAGGAATACCTGCAGGGACACAGGGACCCGAACGTGGCAGACGCGCGGGAGGGGGAGAAGAAGGACAACACCATGCTCGTGGTGGTCATCGCCTTGATAGTAATACTCCTCATAGCCGTGGTGCTGATAGCTCTTATAATGGTACTGGGAAAGGTTAAACCGGTGGAGGACGAGTTCCCCCAGGAAGAGTTCCCGCACCTCTACAAGAACGAGTGAACCTTATCTGACCACCCGATCCATAGTGGTCCAGGTTTCGGAAAGGGGGTTTTACCCCCTTTCCATCTTTATTATTTTCACCTTTTGATACGCAGGGACGCCTCCGATCATTCCATATATACCTCGTTCATATTACCTGCAACATGGGTAAGAAGACCCTGATGGTCCTTTCCGGCTCCTCCTTTCCATCTGAGGCCGATACCTACGATCTGGTCATATGTGCGGATTCGGGATACGTCGCTGCATATGAGGCTGGTATACATGTGGACGTTCTTGTGGGCGACATGGACTCCATTCCCGAAGGGCTCCTTAAGACGGCAGGAGCGATGGGGGTCGAAGTGCTTACCTATCCCCGGGACAAGGAACTCTCCGATGGAGAGATCGCGTTGAGGGAGGCTCTGGGGAGGAACAGCACGCATATATCGATCATCGGGGGGAAGGGGGGCAGAATGGACCATATCATCTCCACGGTCCTGCTCCCATTCCTTGTCCCGGAAGGGATAACCGTGGATATACGCATCGGACCTGAACTCATTTACCTCCTCAGGGACGGGTCCGAATTGAAGCTTCAGGCTACCGGCATGGTATCGATAATCCCGGTGGGAGACCCACGCATCTCGGTTAAAGGTCTGAGATGGCCGCTTGAGGATGAAAGGATACCTGCAGGGTCCACCAGGGGCATTCACAACGATATCCTTGACGGAGAGTTCACGATCAGATGCAGGGGAGGTTCGGCCATTGTTGTATTATCCGGAAATGAGGAATAGGATCGATCCTATCCTTCGGAACCGTCCTCCTGTTTAGCCCTGAAGATGAAACCGACCTTCTCCTTGAGCTTCCGAAACTGGTCTATTTCCTTGGCGAAGTTCTTGAACTCGAGATCGACAATGGAAAGGTCCTCCTCGAGGAAGGATGACAGTCTGTCCGCACCCATGAACCCCTGGTCCATGTAGTCCTCTATCCTGTTGCGGTAATCATCACGAGCTTCCTGGTCCGCTCTGATCTTCGATCCGAGGTCCTCCATGTCCGTCTTTATCTCATCTAGAAGGTCGGGGTCGTTGAGCTTGAACTCTATCTCCTCGGCCTCCTTGGGGAAATGCTTCCTGTTGAGGGAGTCGAACTCATCCTGGAGCCTCTCGAGCTCCATTATCCTGTCCCTTAGCTCCTCGAAGGACGCGGAAAGGGCCTCAATATCCCCTTCCTGGAGCTCCGCCACGGACTTGATGATGTACCCAGCATCCTTCCATTCGGTAATGGTCCCGAGGATGTTATCCCTCCTCTTCTTGTTGGAGCGGACCAGTGCCTCAAGCTCGCTGTACATCTCCATGGACGCATCGCGGTTCTGCAGTTCTTTCATACGATCCGTCATATCCTTCATGCGGTCCGGTACGTTCCTCTTCTCCAGCTCGTCCCAGGATGCGATGGATCCCAGTGCACCTGAAAGGTCCCGGACCCGTCCCTCGAGATCGGCGATCGCCTCCTCGAGCCTGTCGGGTTCGGCATTCATGATATCGAGACCCTCCATGGACCACCCTTCCTTCTTCAGAACGGTCACCCGGTTCCCGAGGCCTTTCCTGAGTTCCCGATCCCTGTCTACGGCCTTCTTAAGGTCCGAGAGGGACCTCTCCGCCTCTTCAAGCCTGAAGGGGTCCATCAATTCGGCTTTGACCTCTTCCGCTTTTTCCCGGAAAAAGCTCACATCCATCTTCGAGAGCTTTTCGAGGAGCCCCCTTGCCCCGCCGATCCTTTCACCGAGATCTTCCCAGACGGAGGAGAACTGGGGGAGGTCCTCTTCGATGACCTCCTGAAGTCTGCCAACGGCGAACCCCTCTTCGCTCCAGGATAAAAGGTCGCCTCTGACCTCCTCCCTCTTCCTCTCACGGATATCTATCTTCTCCTGTATCCTTCCTATCTTTTCCTTCACCCATTCGGTCCGTGAAAGGTCGTGGAGGGCATCTTGAGCTTCTCTGATATCATCCTCCAACCACCTGCTGTCCATCTCCGAGAGCTTCTCGCCGAGGTCTCTGAGCTCGGATATCCTGGAGACCACATCGTCCCTGAACCCGCTCAGCCCTTCCACGGAAAGGTCAGCTTTGCCGTCGAGGTCTTCAAAGGTGTAACCCTCGCCCGACAGGTCATTGAGCTCCTTCATGATCCCGTTGCGAGCCTTTTCCAACCCTTTGATCCTGTCCATGATCGCTATCAGTTCTTCCTCGTACTCATCAAGCTTCATCGGGTCAACGGTGGATCCGGAAAATCGGTCTATGTCATCGGAGATGTCCCGTCTGTCGAGACCATCGAGCTCTTCCCTGATCTCTTCGATCCTCTGGATGTTGTTCATCACCAGGTTGAACTTCTCCTGCAACGGCTTGAGCCTGCTCTCCGAGGCCATCTTCAGAACCTTGATATCATATCCCCTGCCTTCCATCTCCCCCGCCCTTTTCATTAGCTCTTCCTTCTCGCTCATTTCATACTGGATCATATTTTTTAGTTCCTCGATCAGCCTCTTGATATTGTCGAGCTCATCGGGGTCGTTGAGGAGGAGGTCGATCTCGCGGATCTCGGAACCGAACCCCTTAGCGTGGTTGGTTTCCTTGATCCCATCGAGCTCCTCTCTGCAGTCCTTGAGATGCTGGATATTGTCCATGAACTCGGCCATGGCGTTCCAGGCGGTGGTGAGGTCCTTCTCCAGCGTCTCCTCTATAGCAATGGTGTTGTAACCCTCCTCCTTCCACAGGTTCACCCATTTTTGTATCTCGCTGCGTTTCTCGTTGATGAGTTGAAGAGAGTCCTGGAACCTGGTTACGGCAGACTCGAGGGCCTGCATCTCCTCCGGTCTCTTCATGACCTCGATCAGCCCCTCTTTCTGCTCCTCGACCTCTACCTCATCTATATCGGAAAGCCATTTCATGTGCCCGTCGATGCGCTCGATCTTGAGGCTGAGGTCCGAGAACCATTCATCCATCTCCTGAAACCCCCTGTCCATGACAGCGGGGAAGCTCGGGATGACGTATCCCTGCGAGAGCCAATCCTTGACCGTATCCGATATCTCGGCTCTCCTCCCTTCCTGTCTCTCCCTTTCCTCCATCATCTTTCGCTTATCCTCCTCCTCCGCCTTCATATTCTCCATGAAACCTTTGATATCCACAACAGAATCGTCGACCGCACACTCCTTGAAGAATGCAAGGGGCGGCTCGACATCTATCCTTGACTTGAACTCGATGGTGTTCTGGGGCACCATCATCGCTTTCAGGATCGGGAAGACACCCTCCTCCCCCTTCTTTGACCTGTTCGTTATCACAGCCTCGCATAGTACAGCTGATCCGTCCTTGAAGACCAGCTGTCCAGTAACGTCATGCAGCTCGCCATCGCCCTTCTCTATCTTGCCAAGGACGAGTACGTAACCGGTCAAGCTGCCGCTCTTGATCCGACCGATAATATCCTCTATGACATTCTCCCCGCCGGCCATCTGGAATTCCACTGTCCCTTTCGGAAGTATCATGATTCATCCCCCGTTCAAATACCACATATGATGTAGATGCTCGTCGAGCAACGGATAAATGTAGACATATGAATTAAATATAACCATCATAGTGATCGACCATGATAACGATACGGGGCTATGAAGATATCTTCAGATCGATCCTTCCGGAGGCTATGGAAACGGCAGAGATCCTGCATGTGATGCGGTCTCCTAGCTTGAGGAACACGGCTTCATCAAGTCCCTGTGATACCTCCCTGCGGAACCTTGGGTCCGATGCGCTCCTCAGGTCCACCATGATCATGCTCTCGTTCTCGTCGATCGTCAGGGGGTACGGGGACATGTCCCGCAGAGAGAGCCGTCCCTCGGTGACACCATCGTCCAGCAGAACGTAGCAGGATGCCCCCGTCAATGATGTAATGATACCCGAATGCGGTCCCTTGAAGAGCCCGGTTTCCATCCTTGCCCTGGTGGATAGAGCGACGGAGACCATGTCCCGCTCCCATTCGTCCGCGGATCCCGACATGTCATTGGTATGCTCCATCTGACCCTCCAGTTCATCCCTCTCCGGGGCATGCCAGCCGACGAACGGGCCCGCCCCCTCCTCCTCGAGGCATGCCTTCACCGCTCTGTGTACGAGTATGTCCGGATATCTCCTGATGGGGGATGTGAAGTGGAGATAGCCCTGGGACCTGAGGCCGAAATGTCCGATGTTTTCCACGGAATAGAAGGCCTGGCCAAGGGTCCTGAGCACCCTGATGTTCAGCATATCCTTCAAGGTCTCCTTCCCGATACTTCCGATCTCTTCCAGGGCTCTGTTGTAGGCCGTAACAGCCCTGTCCATCTCATCTTTCGAGGGGGCTTTGAACAATGGTCTGCCCTCTTCTTTCTCCTGCTTCAGGGGATTCGATGTGGCACCAAAGTTGATCTTCCCCCCGGAGAGAAGAGCGTTCAACATGGTATCTTCTCCCCCTGACCAGGACTCTCTGTTGACATCTTCACGATCGAGGTCTATCCGCACATCCAGACCAAGGGCCTCGCATGCGGCGTTGAACTTGTCTGCCGTAACGGTGTCCGGGAGCGGGTGGACCCTGAAAAGCGTCGGGACACCGCGCTCCATCAGGTATCTTGCAGCGCATTCGTTGGTGGCCACCATCAACTCCTCGATCAACCTGGTCGCCCTGGTGGGCCTTTTCAGAGCGATGTCGATACTGGACCCTGTTGTGAAACGGATCCTTTTTTCGGGGGTTTCGATCTTCAACCTGTCCCCCTTCCTCTCCAGGGCTTCCGCTGCCCAAAAAAGCGATCTGAAGGGCTCCCTCCCTTCCTCTATCCAGCTGTTCACCTGCTCGTAGTCTAGGTTCGCGTCCACCCTGATGACCGAGGGCACATGCCTCCATTCCAGAAGATTTAGCTCCTCATCGAAGACCATCAGGGTTGAAAGGGCAAGCCTCCTGACCCCTTCTTTCAGCGAGCAGAGGTCCTCGGAGAGCCTTGCCGGGAGCATAGGTATGACGCGGGTCGGCAGGTACACGGATGTGGATCGGTACCTGGCCTCGGAATCCACAAGGTCGCCAGGCCTGACATAATGGGAAACGTCCGCTATATGCACCCATATCCTGGTACGACCCCCCTCTTTGGAGATGGAGACAGCATCGTCAAAGTCCCTCGCATCGGACGGGTCGATAGTATAGGTCTCGAGCCCGGTCAGGTCCTCTCTGCCCGCCTCGTCCGATGCTTCAACGTGGTCGGGCAGTCCCCGTGCTACATCCAGGACATGGGGCTGGAACACCTCGTGGAACTTCCTTGCCCCGGAACCCATGTGATACTTCACGACCAGCTCGCTAGCATCCCTCCAGTCGATCCTGTTCAGAAGGAGCAACATGGTGACAAGGTTCGAAGGCATATCGCCTCGTGGGCCGGACGTCAGGTCCATTGAAAGGTATTCAATGTACCGCTCCAGGTCGAACCTTCCCCTCCTGCGGACGTCCAGACCACCGAGGCCGAAGGGACCGGTGGTCTTCATGTCCGTGAACCTCAGTTCACCATCGTTGGTGGGCCATGAACCATTCTCGAGATAGGACACCGCCCATCTGCAGATGCGGTCCATCTCATCCCTCAACTGCAGTGGAAGTTCGACAGTGGAGATCCCCTCGACCTTGAGCTTCGGGACCTTCCTCTCCTTTCCGGTCACTGCGTCCTCCTCTTCGACCCATTCCAGGAAGCAGGACCGAAGGTCCTCGAGGAGTCGAATGTGCCGGTCCACTTCGGAAATGGCCTCGGCGGTGTAGGGTGAATAATGAGGCTTCCTTTCAATATCGATCCTCCGGAGATCGGCATCTCCTCCCGCGTCGCACTTCGAGAGCACCCTTTCGATCGCCCATACCTGTTTGGGGGTCAGGGTGCTGGGGGAAAAATGTATGTGCCCTATCTCTGCCGGAGAGAATGCAACGGCATGACATCCGGCAGGTGCCTCTCCCGTTCTCACACCGAACTTTGTTCCCCCTCCGGAAATGTATTTGAGGACGGACCTGCGGAGATCTGCTGGCAGGATCGTCTCGATCATCTGCCCGGGGTCCATTTTGAGGAGGTTCCGGTCTTTCTCGCCTTCGATGACCTGCCCCAGAAGAGCGGTCATGGCAGCGTTGTCATTTTTATCCCCCTCGTAGATGCGGCCAGTATCCTTTTTTATGAACTTCCATTTGACCTTGATCGTACCCTTCAGGGTGAAGACAGCGGCAAGATGGTCCCTTCCGGCCTTCTCCCTGTCGAGAAGGATCCCGACATTGAACGGTGGCTCGAGACCTCCGAGACCGTTTTTCAATCTTACGAGCTCCCTGATCTCCATTTTCCCCATCCCGTGTTCGTAAAGGGACCCGGATGGAACGGACCGATAACCGGGTCCAATGGCCGCCCCTGGCAGTCTTCAAGCGTTCGGAGGAATATACTCCTGACCCTCTCCACCCGGAGGGTTGGCCTCCTCCCCGGGTTCATCCACGGGGGCTGGTCGAGGAACCTCCCCCTCGGTCGGCGGCTGGTAATCAGGCTGTTCCGAGTCCGAACCCGCGGGAACCGGTCCCTTTTCGACCTCCCCGGTGGTGGTGCCGGACCCGTAAAGCTCCTCGTAGGTCAACTTCCGGTTCCGACCGTCAAGGGCGTGAGCCTCATCCGTTGTAAGTGCAACATCGGTGTACTCCTTCATCTGCTGCCTCCTCTCCATGACCAGGCGATGCTCTCGCTCCTTATCGCTCTCCTCGAGAACTGGCGCCTCCTCCTTCTCATCGTCCTTCTTCTTCCTGGACATGATCACCACCACGACGATCAGTGCGATCACCAGGACCAGGAAGGCTATGCCGCCGATCACGTACATGAGAGCACTGTCCCTCTCTTTTGTGACCTTCTCATCGATGGGTATCTTTCCGGTGGCGAAATTGGACTGCTTCCCTTCCCCGATCTCGTTCGTGGCCTTCACGGCATAGTAGTAGGTCACCCCTTTTTCGGTGTCGCTGTCCGTGAAGTTCCGGACGTAACCGGTGTCTGCATAATGGGTAAGGTTGAGCTGAGAAGGCCCTCTCAGGATGACGTAGCCTGTAATGGTCCTGCCGCCGTTCGCTCTGGGCTGCTCCCATTCAAGGAGGATGACCCCTTCTTTCACGGAGACCACAAGGTTCCGGGGAGGGTCCGGTGGGCCAAGCGGTTCGGCCTCAATCGGTGAATGGAGCTCCCCCTCGGCCTTCTCGTTTATGGCCAATATCGAGTAGTAATAGGATATACCGTTCACGACGTTGGTATCGTTGTACATCGTAAGGGTTCCCAGGATCACATCTATCACGGACATTGTGTCTATGTTCTCGCCCCTGAATATCCTGTAGTTCACGATATCCCTCCCTCCCGGGAGCAGGGGCGGGTCCCATCTCAATGTTACTACCTTGTTCCCGGCATCCAGGTGAAGGTTCTGTACGAGGGAGGGAACGGTATAAGGTATGCCGGAAATGATCGCGGTTGGCTGTCCCTCCCCTATCATTGAAACGGCCGAGAGCATGTAGAGGTGCTGGACGCCGACCTCCAGGTCCCGATCCTCGTAGATGGACTGGGTGGGTAAAAGCGTCACATACAGTTCCATATCTTCCCCCGAGAGCGCACGATAGAGCCTGAACTCCAGTACAGGATAGTCCAGAAGGAGAGGTGGAAGCGCCCACATTAGCTTGATAGCACTGTCCATCTCGATGAGTCTGAAGTTCTCGGGGGGGTGGGGGGCGAGGTCCGGTTTTGCATCGATGGTTTCGGAAGGATAACCATCACCCTGATCGTTATAGGCCTTGACCTGGTAGTAGTAGATGTCGCCATTCGTGAGGTTCCCGTCCGTGAATGTGAGCTCAAGTCCCACATCGGCGATCTGGACCATGGGGGCTCCCTTCGTGGTCCTGAAGATGCGGTATCCGATCAGCCCGGACCCGCCGTCATCTACGGGGGGCTTCCAGGACAGTATTGCACTGGAGTCCCCGGGTTGAATGGTCAGGTTCAACGGGCTGTCCGGGACGCCTATGGGGAACACCTTGATGACATCCGTCCACTCGCCCACACCCTCCTGGTTGACTGCAGCCACCGAATAATGATAATAACGGCCGTTGGTGATATTGTCATCGAGGTATTCGGTCCTGCTCGATACGTACCTGTAGAGTTCCATGGTATCTTCCGAGAGCCCCCTTTTGATATGGTAACCCATAACAGCCCCGCCACCGTCGTCGGGTGGGTAGGTCCAGTTCAGGTGGACCTTCCTGTCAAGGGGCGTGACGTTCAGGTCCCCCGGCGGTCCAGGCACCCCCCTTGGGGTGACCTGGAAGTGATCGCTTGCGCTCCCGTTCATGTAACCTGTGTAGGCCAGGAGCCTGTAATAATAGGCCACGCCGTTGGTAACCCCCGTATCGGTATATTCCAGGACATTCCCCAGTTCGACAGCCAGCTGGTTCACGTCCTGGTTCGGACCCCTGAGCACATAGTACCCGATAATGGCATCACCCCCATCACTTAGTGGCGGAAGCCATTGAATGTCTATCCTTCTGGACGAGTACTGATAAGTTATGTTCACAGGGGGGGTCGCCTTCCCGACAGGTTTGACGGAGATGACAGGGCTCATCTCACCGACCCCTTCACTGTTGATGGCCTTGATGCCGTAGAAGTAGAACTGTCCGTTATTGAGACCTTTGTCCGTATAGCTGAAATCGAAAGGACCGAAATCCGATTTTATGACGGTCATTTCGTCCTGGTTCGGCCCCCTGAGAAGGGCGAACCCGATCCGGGCCGAATCCCCGTTGTCAAGTGGTTCGTCCCAGGTCAGCTTTATCTGTGTGCTCATCGATCCTCCGGTGAAGTTCCGGGGAGCCGATGGAAGCCGTCTCGTCGGCTCTCCCGCCAGGGCCTCAGGTTGAGGGTGTGCTCCGGAAATAACGATCGCAATGATGAGTATCGCGGCAGCTACCGCCAATGCTCTCCTAGACATATCCATACCTCCTTCGGAATTCCTGCATGTTCAAAGCTGAAACTCCCTGAACAGCTCGTCCTGCATGAACATGCTGACACCTCCATATCCGCAAGGGATGCAGTGGGCGAACGGCATAATGAATATGAGTGGACTTAAGTTTTTCTGAAGAACACCATCCAATTTGTGGCAGGGTAAGGGCAGAATTCCATAAAGGTCACATATTCACATCGATGTCCTTCATGTATTCCCTCAGCCTTTTTCGAGCATCCATCCTCCTGGGAAGCATCATAGCTTTTTGGACCTTCTTCTCCCTGTATGTATATGGTACATAGATCTTCTCTCGCGTGACCGGGTCCATCCCGGTCCAGTACATGCATGTGGACCGTGTCATGGGGGTCGGTGTGAAAAGCTGGCACTGTTCGAACTCCCCGTGTCTCGTTACGAAATCCATTAACTCCTGCATCTGGGGGATCCCGCATCCGGGATGACCGGCCATGAAATACGGGAGGACGACCACCGAAGGATCGATATCTCTCACGATCCTCAGAAATCTCATGTAGACCTCTATCATGGGTTTCCCCATCAATTCCAGGACTTCCCTGTTGACGTGCTCGGGAGCCACCTTCAATCTGCCGGGGGTGCAATGCTCGATAACCTCCCTCAGGTATCTTCTGTGGTCCAATGCAAGGTCGTATCGTATCCCGGAGCTTATGAAGAGGTGCTTGACCTCCTGACCGCGTACCTTCTTCATGAGCGAGAGGAGCCTCTCATGGTCCCGCACGATACGATCGCAGGTGAGGCATCGGTCCTTCCTCTCACAAGGGTCCGGACAATCCATCCCGTACATGTTTGCGGTGGGCCCTCCGAGGTCAGTTATGGTTCCTCTGAACCCCTTCATACTGGTGATGAGCTCCACCTCCCTCAGTATGGATGACTCCGACCTGGAACGGACGACCTTACCCTGGTGAAGGGACAGGGCGCAGAAGGAGCATCCGCCAAAACAACCCCTGTGGGATATGATCGAGAAACGGACAGCCCTCAATGCCGGGATGCGATCTCCTTTTCTTGCACGCCTCGTGTATGGGAGGGAGTAGATCCGGTCCAGCTCAGCGGTATCCGCAACATGCATGGGATATTGTACAAGGAACCGGTCGCCGTGCCTCTGTGCTATGTTCTCGTTCTTCATGGTCAGATCATGGGCCGCGATGAAATCTTCCGTATTCTCCCTCACCCGCTCGAAGGAGGGGATCTCGACATGTCCCTCGGGGACATCCCGTGAGATGATGCACGTGTTCTCGATACCGGTGGGTCTTTCTTCCCTTGTGCCCTCTTTGTAATAATGTGCAAGGTCGGAAACGGCCTTCTCCCCCATTCCGTATACCAGCACATCTGCCTTGGAATCGAAGAGGACCGAGCGTCTGACGTCATTGTCCCAGTAATCGTAATGGGCCAGCCGTCTCAGTGAAGCTTCGATGCCTCCGATGATGATAGGCATCTCCTTGAAGGCCTCCCTCAGCTTGCTGGTGTAAACGATGGTCGCCCTGTCAGGCCTCTTTCCGGGTTCGCCGTCGATGGAGTAGGCGTCATACTCTCGCTTGTGTTTCAGCGGGGTGTAGTTGGACACCATGGAATCGAGGTTCCCGGCGGTCACCCCGAAGAACAGGCGAGGTCTCCCCAGTCTCTCGAACTCCTCTTTCTTCCTCCAGTCTGGCTGGGAGATGATCCCCACGGATAGACCATTGCTTTCAAGGACCCTGGCTATTACTGCCGGGCCGAACGATGGATGGTCCGCGAACGCATCGCCGGACACCAGTATCACATCGTACCCGTCCCTGGCCGGGTCCTCGGATATCATCATGCATCTCTCCTTTGGGTCCTTGGATTTCCGTTGGGACCCTGTCGGTCGTCATCTCGAAGCAACAAGCCATACATCATGATGCTCCATTTATAAAGTCCCATGCAGCAGGGCATCTGCCGATCATGGGCAGACATGGTCGCTTAGCTTGAACCTGTTCACGGCGTCAGAAGGCCCGATCACTATCAATCTATCCTCCTTTGACAGTTTGTAATCGGGATCCGGGCTCTCGATCGGACCGTCATTCTTTCTGATACCAAGGACAGTGGCGCCGAACATCTGCTTGAAGTGAATACTGTTGAGCGACCTGTCCGATATCTCCGGATTGTCCTTGACGGATATGTTCGCCATGATATATCTCTGCGGGTCCTCCACGTATATGCCGTCATCTATCTCCTCGAGCACTCTCTCGGATAGATCTATCCTGTCCGGTATGCCGACCAGGACGATTCTGTCTCCCGCGAATATCCTGAAATCCGACGGGGGGTCATCTATCGATCTGCCGCCCCGCTTCACCGACAGGATGGATACGCCAGCAATGGACCTCAGAGGCAGATCGCTGACCTTCATGCCGGACTTCCCCGGCCATGATCCGATGGGGATCTCCCTGAGGGAGAAGGAGCATCTGAAGCTCTCGGGCAGGGCCGAATCTATGTTCGTAAGTGAATCTGCAGCCTGTTCGGACGCGTCCTTGAAGGGATTGAACACCAGTCTGGCACCCTTCTTCTCGTATGTTCCAGCCTCTTTTTCGTTCTGGGCCGTGAGGGCGACCTTCACTTTGAGTTTGCTCCTTTTGATGTGCTGCAGCAGACCGAGGTTCAGGTCCCTGTCCCTTATCGTGGAGACGATCCATTCCACACGATGAAGAGGCAGGTTCTCGTAGATCTCGTCGTCGATCATGTCCCCGTAGAGGACCGGGACGCCTCTCTGCTTCCATCTCTTGAGGACCTCGGGATCGTGGTCAACGGCCATGATCCTCTTGTTCTTCTTCAGCAACCTTTCCGCAACCTCGCTCCCGTAATTACCCAGACCCACCAGGATGATGTCCGCTTCCTGGGAACCCTCCAGCGATCCGATCGCCATTTCCCTGAAAGGTCTCTTCCTCTCGAACACCTTAAGAGGTTTTGACAGGAGCCGGTACAGCTGCTCGGAATATAGTATCATATAGGTGGACACGAAAATGGTGATGATCCCCACCAGGGTGATTATCGCCAAAGTCTGCTCCGAGATGTGCCCGAGTCCGACCCCCAGCGTCGCCACGACCAGGGAGAATTCCGATATCTGGGCAACCGTGAGGCCTGCAAGGAACCCGGTGCGGCGTTTGTAACCCATGAAGCCCATTATGATCAGCACTATAAGGGGGTTGCCTATGAGGACGAAAAGGGACATTATGATGGAGAACCCTATCTTCGAGCCGACCTCTGACCAGTCCAGGTTCATCCCCAATCCTATGAAGAAGAACAGAAGGAGAAAGTCCCTAACACCCGTGAGCCTGGCGCCTATCGCGTTCCTGTAATCCGTTGAAGCCAGGGTCACCCCTGCAACGAAAGCCCCCACCTCCTTGGTGAAGCCAAGGAGCTCGCTACAGGCACCCAGCAGTACCGCCCAGGCGATCCCGAAGAGGGCGAGCATCTCCTGCGAGCCTGCCAGCCTTGCGGTGACCCACGGGATGACGAACCTCCCGATCGCTCCTATGACGATCAGGAAGCCGACACCCTTGCCTATTATCCAGAGGTATTCGACCACAGGCTGGACCCCGCTCGACAGGTCCGCCCCGATGGTCGTGAGGGTCACAAGGGCGATGATCGCCACGATGTCCTGGACTATGAGGAAACCCAGGGCTATCTGACCGTGAAGTGATTCTATCTCCTTCTTGTCGGAGAGCAGCTTGACCACTATGATGGTGCTTGAGAAGGTAAGGGCCACGGAGATGTAAGCGGCGTTCACGATATCCATTCCCATGACCAGGGTGAGGATGAAGCCGATGAGGCTGGTGAACACTATCTGTCCCAGTCCCGTAGCAAGTGCCACCGGACCTATGTTCTTTATCAGATTGATGTCCAGTTTCAATCCAACGATGAACAGAAGCAGGGCAACACCGATCTGTGCCAGGATCTCGAAGTCGGCTTGATTGCTGATGAGGTCGAGACCCCCCGGGCCTGCAAGAATGCCTGTCGCGAGGAACATGATGATAAGAGGGATGCGGATACGCTGTCCGATCGCTCCAAGGAGGGTCGCCAGGCCTATGATCAAAGCGAAGGACAGGAAGATGTCATCGTTGAACATTATCTCATCCCACACTTGCCGGGAGTTTGCCTGTCAGGGCGGTATGGTACATCTGCTTATATGGGTTTCCAAATGCGACCGCGGTACCGATCAGCCCATCCATATTATCGGGACATGGGCATGGACCGCCATGGATGGCACCGGGTCCACCTCGGTATATTACGGTAAAATGATACCACTCCCCAAGCGGAACTCCGGGACCAATGGTTTTTTTTTACTGCTTGACAGGTTATATGGTACCTCGTTATCTGCCATTTCATGAGTTCCATCACCAGGGAAGAGAATGACCTGATATGCGATCATATCAGGGCTGCAAGACGGATAATGGAATGGACCCTCGGGAGTTGCGGTTCCGACCGACGCATCGCCGATATGATGGAGGAGATCATCGGCGAACTCGAGGTCGCTCTCGATGAACTCGGGTGCGGCGTTGGGGATATCGAGGTTCGGTGAGTGGTCGTCTCTAAGGTTTTCTTCTATGTGGTATGCCTGAAATTAACATTTATAACGTTAAGAAGTTTATCTATTCCCCCCCCACATATCCCGACACTGATAAGGGGTATTCTTTTGGAACAGACCGTACCCTGACGCCATCCGATCGTTCATTTATGGAGAAGGGTATGATGAAGGTAACATGCAATGCCTGCAGCAGGCGTATCAGGGTAAGACCCGGGGTCCCTTACCCCTGCAGGTGCGGGCAGGTCATCAACGTATTTCCGGGGAACAAATATCTGGAGAGGTTCAGGAGGTCGGACCATGAGGCCGCAAGGGAGCTGAAGGAAGCCTTCTTCAACGGGCCTTCCCCGGAAAGGAAGGAGGAGATACTGGAGCTCCTTTTTAGGTCCGTGGATGATAAAAATACCATGAAGATGGGGCTCCTCGCGTCGGTCGAGATTCTGAGGCAGATAGAGGGGGCCAATTTCATGGACCTCGCCCGGGCGCTTGTCAAGAGGTACCCCGGGGATCTCACCGTCCGGTCCATGTTCGCGAACTGCCTTGACCTGACCGGTGAGAGGGAGAACCACATAGAGGCACTCAAGCAGAGGATGATAGGGACCACTCTGCAGTGCCTCGCGAAGATGAGGGAGGAGGGAATGGATGAGGAGAGCTACTGTGAGATGCTCTCGAGGCATCTTGCCAGGCTCGCCTCCGAGAAGAGATTCCTGCTGGGGGAGTCAGATCATTCAAGCACGAAGGTCCACAGGATCGCTTCCGGCAGGCGTCCTGTGGAGAGCGGTCTTCTCGACAGGGTCAGGGAACTCGAGAAGATCTGGATGAAGGCGGGTCTTTCCCTTCCAGAAGAGGTAAAGGGAAAAAAGAAGTGCGTCCTGGACACGAACGCTTTTTCGGATACCTCCGCCTCGAGGCATTTCGGGAACCCCCGTGTCCATTTCATGGCACCGCTTGCCGTCCTCATGGAGCTGACGGAGTGGTGCAACATCCGGAGGTTCCCCCTGGAGATGGAACATGTGACCTTCAGAGAGGTCAGCACGAAGGTGCCCCCGGAGATAGATCACATGTTCTCGAGGTTCAAGAGAAAGGAACCGAGCCTCACCGACAAGAAGGTGGCGACCCTTGCGCTTGAGGAGAGAGCGGATGTGATAGTCTCCAGGGACCGCGATCTGTGGGACTCCGGATTGCCTTACAAACTGGAAAAGAACTACGGGATAAGCCTGAAGGTCATCCCGCCCTCGGAACTTCCGAGGTGGATAGAGAGGAACACATAGGAAGGGTGGATGGCGATTCATCTCCAACAAACGGACCCTCGCACACCCGGTCTGTTGTAACACCTCGTGTCATCCGACATGCGACTGGTCTCCCTTTGCATAAATAGGATAAAATACCTCCGTATCGATATCAACCCCATTCAGATCCTGAGGTGGGACATTATGTCGTACAAATTCATGATGGCAGTCTACATGGTATGCCTTATGGCGCTGTCGCTTCTCCCGGTCGCCCTGACAACCGGAGCGGACGGAGCGGGCGGGTCCTTCGGGGGAGGGTCCGGAACGGTCAATGACCCCTATATCATCGAGGATGTCGAAGACCTCCAGAACATGGCCTCGGACCTTGATGCCCACTACGCCCTGAAGAAGGACATCAACGCGGTAGTGACAAAGACCTGGAACGCCGGAGCGGGTTTCGTTCCGGTCGGATCGTCTCCCGATCATTTCAACGGGAGCCTGGATGGCAGGAACTACACCATTTCCGGTCTTTACATCAATCGCCCCACCACCGATCTGGTAGGTCTTTTTGGATATGTCAAATCCCCATTCGTCGTCAAGAACCTCGGACTGGAGGATATCGATATCACAGGGGACGATAGGGTTGGGGGGATCGTGGGAAGCATAGTCTATGGTGAAGTGGTCAACTGTCACACATCCGGAAAGGTTGTCGGGACACAATATGTGGGAGGTATCACAGGATGGACCCAGGATCTGGTTTCTGACAGTTATTCAATGGTGAACGTAGAAGGAACTTACAGTGTGGGAGGTATCGCCGGGCATTTTCAGGGTGACATGCAAAGATGTTACTCAACAGGTAAGGTGGATGGAACAGGATCAGTCGGTGGGCTCATAGGAACTGGCTCAAGAACGATATCGAACTCTCATTATAACATAGAAAACGTGCTCATCAACGGAGGGAATCATCTTACGATCGGAGGGCTCTTCGACGACCAATATACGGATTGGTTCTCGAACGGCCTGTCCCTTGACATATCAGATTATAGCTCATCGCTCGTTCCTTCCGGCATGTATTTTGATATCGGCGATCCTCAAGGTATCAAGGACCTGCTTGGATTCTCTGATGTCAGGGAGTATAGCTTCCGCCTATCGAACGATATCGATCTATCGGAGGATCCGGACCTTTATATACCGTATTTTAGAGGAGGGGAGTTCCACGGTGACAATCGGACGATCTCTGGATTATCCGTCGATCTCGATTTCTCCACGATGATGGGCATGTTCGGCCTGGTCATTGAGGCGGATATCCACTATCTGCATCTGGACGATATCAAATTGAGCGGATATGGTAGTGTAGGAGGTGTCGCGGGATACATAATATGGGGTGATATCTCCCATTGTCATTCAAGTGGGACGATCAGGAGCCAGGGGAGTGCAGGCGGTATCATCGGATCATGCAATACCGTAACGATATCCGACTGCTTTACGACCTGCAATGTTGTATCGACGGGAGGGAGCGTCGGCGGTATGGTAGGATCGAAGTACTGGGGGGAAATGAACAATTGTCATGCCTCGGGCGATGTGGTAGGCGGGTTCTGGCAAGTAGGCGGTCTCATGGGATACAATTCTGGAGGGGTCACCAACTGTTCCGCAACGGGGAATGTGAGAGGGGAAGAGGATTACATTGGAGGTCTGATAGGCAAGACCGAAGGGGGTAGAGTGTCAGGATGCTATGCCACCGGGACGGTCTCCGGGGATAGATGGGGGATAGGCGGACTGATCGGGAACAATGACGGGGGGATCGTATCCGACTGCTACTCTACGGGTAAAGTGACCGGGATCGATGAAGCCGTCGGAGGTTTCGCGGGAGAGAACACCGGTGCCTTGTCCAACTGTTACTCTACCGGAAACGTGAGCGGTACCGGGACCTTTTTCGGAGGCCTCGTGGGTTATCAGTTCGGGACCGTCTCCGACTGCTTCTGGGACATGGAGTCCTCTGGCCGGACTTCGAGCAATGG
>JAFGLL010000021.1 GCA_016928095.1 Thermoplasmatota archaeon | reverse complement strand
CTGGTGCAGTGGCCGTTCTCCATCATGTGGCCCACCTCGTCGCAGTGGGGCATCCCCCTTATGGACCCGTTGTACCCTGTTGCCAGGATTATCCTGTCCCGGACCATCACGCATCCCACATGCTTTCTGTGGCAGGTCCCCCGGCTAGCGACCTGCCTTGCGATGTTCATGAAATATACATCCCAGGACTGCCTTCCGGGCGGGGGGCCTTCATCGAATACGATCTCGTATTGCTGGTCCCCGCATGGTCGTTCTGTCTCTTCACTGCCCATGTGACCCCCATAACACACCGCTTTAATAAAACCCTACCGAATTCTTTCCCTGGACATAACTCGGTCCATCGCGTCAGGAAGAAGGTATGGGGGGTCCATGACCCCCCTTTGGTTTCAGTTACCCCATAGGGGAACGACGGGGTGAGACGATACGACCTATCGGTCAATCGCGCATTCAATCCGTTTCCTTAACCCCACCAAAGAGAAAAAAGGGTTCAATGCATATTAAAGTGAGGAAAAAATCCATAACCGGAAAGATGCTGTATATAACCTTTTTGACCTTTCCTGCCACCGGGCCATCCCATTTTCGATGCCAAGATGTCAAAGAATATAACCATAGAAACCATTCCAGTATCACGTGGGGTCGTTCAGATCATGAGGTCCATCGTTGTTCTAAATATCCTGCTTTTGGTCCTGACAGCATTTCCCCTCCATCTATCGGCGGGAACTCCGATGCCAGTAAGAGAGACAGGGATCGACCTCGTTCCGACCCTGGTCTACGACCGGGTCCTGGAGGTCCCTCCCGGAGGGGAGACAAGGATCGTCATCGATCCCCTTGAGGGAATTGGTACGGAAGGGTATATTGGACCGATATTGGACCCCGATACGAAGTTGGGACAGGCCGCGGAACTCCTGCCCGATTGGCTCAGGGAGGACTTCATCAACAACATGGTCGAGACAGGTTCCCGCGCATTGTTCCCGTCTTCCCGGATCATCCCGGCCTTCGGCGACCTGGATGCGGACGGGGATGACGACATGGTGGTGGGGCAAGAAGGGGCCATTTTCTTCTACAGGAACATCGGCAGCGCCGGATATCCGATCTACATTCCCGGGGGTTGGGACGACTGGGTGGAGGTCATGAATATCACCGGGCCCGGCGAGGGTGGTTTCGTGAGCCCGACGATATTCGATTTTACTCATGACGGATATGGCGACCTCATCTGGGGCGACAGTACCTATTATATCAACTTCATGAACAATCCGGGGATCGGTAATGGATCCACAGAAGAGAGAGAAATATACAGTTTGGTGAACATCTTTGAGATCGATCCCCCCACACATAGGTCCCCATCGGTCTTCAGCATGAATGGCGACCACATGACCCTGTTCTACGGTGCACAGGACGGTTCTCTGAATTATTACAACCTTTACTTCGAGTTCGGGGACGAATTCTACGGGGGATATCACATCAATACGATCTTTGGCCCATTCAACGTAAGGGTTCCCATAGGGCCCGCCTCCTCTTCCGCGCCAAGGTTCTGGAACCTGCCCCAACAAGGACAGAACGGGGACCAGGGACGCAGGCTTATATCGGTAGGTTCGGGAGAGGGCATCCTCTATTCATACAACCTCGATCGGGACCTAAACGGGAATTTCATTCTGACACCGAACCCGGGATTCTTCAGGAACGTTGCTGCGGCTGGACCCACCACGCCTGTTCCCGCCAATCTCAACGGCGACGGATTTCCCGACCTTGTCCTTACCGACGGGAACGGGGGAGCCGACGTTTATGTTCAATACGGCACGGACCAGTCCCCTTACTGGGCTCCGGACCCGACCGTCCCTGCTTTCGAGATAGAGAACTACGAATCATCCTTTGACGAGGTTCTGAGATATCTCGATCAGACATCGATCGAGAGTTATCTGGATACCATCATCGATCCGGAAGATGACAGATACCGCGACGAGATCGGCTTCTGCTGTGCATTCACACCCCCATCCCAGCTTGCGGACGACAGGCTCGCAGACCTCCTCGTCGAGAATGCGAGGTACATCTATCAAAGGGCCCCCGACCTGGATTATGTCAGGCTCGTGGAATATCCCGGAGAGGACGCTTACACGACGGCAACCTATAGAGTGAAAGCAGGTCACGACTATGGATGGATGGAGATCACAAGGGATGCCTATTACTGGGGTATAGTGCATCCCAGGGTGACCGAGGAAACCGTTTCCTACATTGCTCCAGACAGCGGTGCTTCTGCGGACCCGGAGAATGGAGGACGTTTCTGGAGGGAATACATCTGGGAGAATGCCGACGATGAATATCCCCCCGGACCCGAATATCCCGAAGATCACACCGGGAGGTACGTCTATTACCCACGGAACTTCACCCCTCCGCTCCTGAAAGAGGAGCTCGAGGGGGTGGACCACCTCTGGGACCTCCAGCCTTACAGCTATCCTGCCGGTTTCGACGATACCGGAGAGCAGTTCAGGTACCCTGATGGCTACAGGGACCACGCCATCGAGAAGGTCTCGCAGTGGGTCGAAAGGACCCTCCCCCTGAACCAGCAGGAATCCCTCGACAACGAGAGACCCGGGCAGCCCGTCAGGATAGCTGCCTCCCATAACGGCAACTGCGGGGAGCTCCAGGACCTCACAATAGCAGCGGCAAGATGCGCACTGATACCCGCTAGGGGAACCCACCTCCCGGGAGAGGACCATGTATGGTCGGAGTTCTATCTCGGGGGATGGCACCAGTGGGACAACTACTGGTCCGATGGAGGAGGCGTGGTCGGAGACGACCTCAACTACTGGTGGGGGTGGGGGGGCAGAGGAGGTTCCGGCATATGGGCATCCAACGGGGCCGGGCAGACCTTCGATGTCGGTGAAAGATACAGGTCCCCCGATATCACCGGAAGCCTGAGGGTGGCGGTGGTCGACGCGAACATGAACCCCGTTGACGGCGCCAGGGTGCTTGTCATGTCCCACTGGGTGACCGAACAGATAGACACCGGACCTTATCAGGGACCCTTACCCACGGTCCCCCTGCCTGCCATATGGGGGTACACCGACCATTACGGGTTCTGCGATCTGGCAGTGTGGAGGCAGAACATCAATATCATGGTCTCATCGGACCTGGGCACCTATGTTTCGGGGAAGTTCTCGGTCCCCGAGACGGGTGGCATGTATACCATGTTCGTACAGCTCCAGGGTTCCAAACCCTACATGCAGAGGTACTACCCCGAACCCCGGGTCCCGGACAATGGAACGCGTTACCTGTTCAGTTTCGAGGTGGAGGGCTCCTATCAGCTCCAGAAGGACTTCTACAGCGGGGTGCTTTACCGCAACGAGATGAACAACGGAGCGGTCGCCCTCAGGATGTACATGGGCTCTTACGATCTCGATTCCCTCTTGCTCGATGGGGACCTCATCGAAGGAGGAGCTTATACCCAGGAGATGCGTGATGGCAACGACCGCATCCTGATCTCACTCTCCGACCTCAGCAGCTTCAAGGAGAACACAAGGGTCCGGGTAAAGATATGGGAGGTGAAGGAGGTCGAGGGCAGTGACGCTCCCGATATGGTACTAGCCAACGGGAACGGATTGAGGGATGAAGGGATCGACAACGAGGCTGAATACCCTATTACCGGATGGATCGTTTCCGCGGACAAAGGATACCTGGACGGAATAGAATCTATAACGGGACAAGGACCTCTTTGGGAGTTCCCCTTCACCATCGTTCGCGACCACCCGCTGAACTTCGACAGGGAATGGTCCCTGAGGATCGGGGTTCAATATGTAGTCGGGATACCCCACATGGTCAACGGATTCATTGTCAATGTTTACAACAACACGGAGGGAGGAGGAAACGACCCTATCACCGTGTTCACGTGGGAGATCCACCTCAAGAATGCGAAAGGACCAGAATGGATGGACCTGATGAACAATGGGGACCTCAGCTGGGGGTCAAAAGCTTATCTCGAGGTATATTACAGGGATCCTTACGGCGGATTCCGGGGTATCGGATGGATCGACGGTCAAGAGGTCTGGGACGTTCCGTCCGTCGAGACAGAAAGGCGCTCTCATATGATCTCGCAGCTTATGGATACGGCAGAATATGGGGGTGGGAACCACAGGATCGCCATGACCGCCATCGACCCGTGCGGGTTTCTGCAGCCATTGACGTACTCCCTGAGGTTCCTGCCGATACCCCCCGTGCTCAACGTCACCTCGCCTCATGAGGGGGAGGATCTCTATTCCAACGAGGTCACGGTAGCCGGTGATGTGAGCGACGATGTCGAACTGGTCTCGTTGAAGGTCCGGATCAGAGAGGAAGCCTGGGACATCACGGACACCATATCGGAAGATGGTCTCTATGAAGCGGTCATCAGGTTCAAGGGTGAACCGGGTATCTATCCGGTAGAGGTAAATGCCACGGACAATGTCGGACTATGGACCGTGAAGGTGGTCAACCTGACACTCAGGTCACTGCCCGACGAGGTGGACCCAACGGTCCTGATAGGGTCCCCGGACGACGGAAGCAGGTTCGAAAAGGGAGAGGTGATAACTTTCAGGGGGACCGCTTACGACCTGTCAGGTCTCTCGAAACTGGAGCTCAGCGCCAATGGAAGGAGCTATGATCTCCTCCAGAACGTCGAGGGCAGGACCTTCACGTTCTCCCTTGACACCTCCGGCTGGTCCACCGGGTCCAAGAGGATAACCCTGACAGGGTCCGACCCGGGTCTGAACACTGCCACGGATAGCATCCATGTGGAGATATACGAGGTCGTTGAGGAGTTCAAGGACAGGGAGAAACCATCAATAATGGTCGATGAACCGACCGCCGGTTCATCGGTCAGGATCGGCACGACATTCCAGCTGTCGGGACATATTTACGACGACGGTCCGGATATCACATTCGAACTTTCCATAGACCGCGGTGAAAGATACGAGGACCTGACCTCGACCCTCGATCGGGACTGGGGTTTCAATGTGGAGATCGATACCATGGAGATCATTTCCAGATCGACCCTGGACCCGGGCCCCATGAAGACCGTTCTTGAGAACTATCCACTGATCATCCGTGTTGAGGATGGTGCGGGGAGACAGGCATTCGTGGAACACCAATTGGCCATGTATGATGATGAAGCCCCGACCATCCTCACATCTACGGTGGATGTCGATGATGTCAACGATCTGGTAACCATCGATGTCCGGGCGATCGACCTTACACCGATATTCACCATCAGTGCGGAGGTGATCTCTCCCGACGGAGAGGTCTTCAGGAACGTCCAACTCTATCACAACGAACTTGGGGCGGATGATGGAGTGACCACCGGGTCCCTGAGCATCTCGGGAAACCTCGTTCCAGGCACATATTCAGGCTCGGTCTTGGTTGTTGACACATGGGGCAACAAGGCAGAGATGTCGGTTGGGTTCACGATAGATGCCGAGGAAGAAACAGGGGGACCGAACCTCATTTTGATAGTTGTCCTTTCGATTGCAGGCCTCTTCCTTCTAGCCTTTGTAATATACGGTCTAGTGCGTGTATTCCGGCGCAGAGCTCCAAAAAATTACTAGATATCTCCGATGATGTTCACAAAACTTTAAATTCGGATATCGCCATGATGGGGCGGGGGAAGAATGGGCCCCCGAGCTCCAAGCGAGAGATAATCCTAACGGAGGGATGGCCGTGGGTTTCAAATCCATAATCAACGAGTATATGAACAAATACGACAAGAAGGCAGAGCCCCAGACAAGGGTAGAGAGGGAGGTAGAGGTCCAGGAAGCCCGCCAGGTCGCGGATACAAACCCTGAGGATGAGGAACTCAGAAGGGTACTGGCAGGCCTCAGAACGAACATCAAGATCGTCGGATGCGGTGGGGGAGGTTCGAACACCATCAACAGGATAGTTGAAGAGGGAATAATCGGTGCAGACCTCTATGCACTCAACTCCGATGCACAGCACCTGCTGACGATCCATGCACCTCACAAGATGCTTATAGGAAAGAGGACGACCAGAGGTCTTGGTGCGGGAGCGAACCCCAAGATAGGAAAGGAATCCGCTCTGGAGACCGAGGAAGAGCTTCGCACCGCGCTCATGGGGTCGGACATGGTCTTCGTGACCTGTGGTCTCGGTGGAGGGACCGGGACCGGGTCCGCCCCGGTCGTGGCAGAGATCGCCAAACAGCTGGGAGCGCTCACCATTGCCGTGGTCACCAAACCTTTTGCCGGGGAGGGAGAATCCAGGATGGAGAACGCCGAATGGGGGCTCGCAGAACTTGAGGATAATTCCGACACGGTCATAGTCATTCCCAACGACAAGCTCCTGGAACTGGTCCCAAGGTTACCGTTGAACGCGGCCTTCAAGGTCGCCGACGAGATCCTGATGAAGGCCATAAAGGGCATCACCGAGATGGTCACCAAGGTCGGTCTGGTGAACCTTGATTTCGCAGACCTCAAGACCATCATGAAGGGAGGGGGTGTGGCAGTCATAGGCATTGGGGAGTCCGACGACGGCAACGAGAAGGCCATAAAGGCCGTTGAGGAAGCGATAAACTCCCCGCTCCTTGAATACGATATCTCTTCCGCCAACGGTGCGCTCATCTGCGTTACCGGAGGGGAGGACATGACGGTCACCGATGCCGAGACCGTGGCGGAATATATCAACCAGAGGATCAACCGCAACGCCTCCATCATCTGGGGGGCCTATATCGATCCCGAACTCAAGGGGTCCGTAAGGGTCATGCTGGTCCTTGTCGGTGTGACCTCCGATCAGATCTCCGGGAAATCCGTTGGCAAATTCGGGGACAAGGATAAGGGCTATACCCGAAGGGAAGAGCGTTTCGGAGTCCAGTTCGTTCGCTGAACGGAAGTGTTACCATGCTCAAATGCCCCAGATGCGGGGAAGAGAACAGGGATAACGAGCTTTACTGTGCAGGTTGCCAGGTAAGGCTTCCCTCCATGAGTGCTTTGAGGTCCACCCTCCGGTCCGGTGTTGAGGCACTGGAGAGGAAGGACCTTCGCAAAGCCGTCGAGCGTTTCATGAACGTTATCAGGCAGAACCCGGGGGACAAGGATGCCTGGTTCCTTCTGGCTGCCACGAAGGTGAAGATGGGACGCGGATCGGAGGCCTGGGAGGATCTTGTGCAGGTGGGATCCGCGTCCGAGACCGGTAAGTGTGCACACTGCAAGGGGTCCGGCAAATGCGGCGAGTGCGGCGGGACCGGTATATGCATCATGTGCAGGGGGATGAAGAAATGTTCCTACTGCAGCGGAGATGGTATCTGCCCCACCTGCCTCGGGAAGAATTCCACGGACTGCAGCCACTGCAGGGGTACAGGTCAATGCATACGATGCAAGGGCTCCTCGGAATGCAACTACTGTGACGGTTACGGGAGCTGCTCCAAGTGCAGGGGGACAGGGCGCTGCGCTAACTGCGGTGGTGCTGGTGTCGGACACGAGCTCGATCTCTCATCCGTATCCAGGGAGTTCCACGGTTATGCCAGCTGGTTCTAGCTGATCCTCCGTCCATAGGCGAGCCATCGACGGATATCGCTGTGAGGGTCCTCCTCCCTGCTTTGGGCCACCGAGCCCAGAAGATGGATGGCGCGTTTGACGGCCACCCCTTCCTCGAACAGGTCGATGGCCTCCTCTCTTGTCATGCATGTCGAGGTCAATTGCTCCTTGATCTCCCCGAGACGCCCCATCAGCTCCTGCCTCAGACCGTCACGTTTTCTCGGGTCCTTAGAAGCATCCTCGAGAAGACGGTCCACATCCATCCACTGGCCCTTGAAGAGGATGAACCTGTTGCGCTTCTCTCCTATGAATGATAGAGGTCTCTCCAGCTTCGCCAGAAGCTCGATGCAGTATCTCTGGTCATCCTCGGGATTGGGATCGTCGTACATCCGAGCGGACAATTGCTCACCTCGTTCATAATGATTTTGAAGGGGCCGTCCTGTCCTTTAACATGAAATACTGGAGATAAATAGAATGAATGGATAAAAAGATCGATAAGGTATAGCTTTTATATCTGAAGTGAAATGCCCCTTCGCTAATGCGACAGCGGTGGTAGCTCAGCTGGGAGAGCGTCTGACTGAAGATCAGAAGGTCGGGTGTTCAAGTCACTCCCACCGCACCATTCGAACATCCCCGAACAGAGGTGAGGAAGGATGGGTGATACCATCTACGATATAGAGATATTCCAGGGCACAAGCTATTTCATCGCAAAGATAATCGCACACAGTTCCAAGGAAAAGCCCATTCGGGAGTACAAGACCAATACTCTCGAGGAGCTCCTGGAGAACATCGCCAAGGATATCCTTGAGGACCACGAGTGAAAACTATCTGCGATCTCCTCTCATCTTCCACTCCTTGAAGATCTTCTTCTGCTTTGATGACATGTAATATTCATTTCCATCCCTGCCCTTCTTCCGATGGAGGATGCCCTTCAACTCCATCAGGGTGGTCTCCCGTTCAAGTTTTTTCTTGGAGCCCCCGGTAACATCCGATAGGTTCTGTATGGAGAGCTTTCGCGATCCGGCAACGGATTCGGCTATCCTCTGCTGCTGTCTGGTGAGGACAAGAGGTCCGTCGACGAAGGAACCCACTGTCGGATAGAACCTTACAAGGGTGCCGTCGGGTATTGGCTTCACGTTACCGGTCCTCTCAAGATGTACAAGCGTGGATACCAGGTCCCTCCTTTTCATTCTCGCGGCCCTCCTGAGCTCCCGAAAGTGTATCCCGGGTCTGTCATGGACCAGGGAAAGGACACCCTCATCAATGTCGCCTCCTTTAAATACCAACATCTGCAGGGCATATGACGTGTTCTCTATCACCAGAAGAACGATGCTCATGATAATTAGCAGGAGAATGGCCGCAAAGATGGAGAGTATCCACATCTCTCCCCCATTCCGGCTGTCACCACGCGATCCCTCCGTGAGATCCAAACTTAGGGTCTTTATCATCATCCGGTAGGTTCCGTTCAAATGCTCGAAGTATACGGAGAGCTGGATCTCCATCCTGCCGGATATGTTCGAACGGGGGAGTTCGACCATCCCGGCTTCATCAGGACCTATGTTCACCGAAGATAAAGGTGATCGGGATCCTAAGTTCTCATTTTCGAGAAAAAGGTCAACGGAACTGCGGGGTGAGAGGGGGTACGAGGCGAACCTCTGACCGGAACCGTTCACTTCCACTCTCAACCTGATCACCTGGGAAGTGATCTCAAGGACCTCCATATCCACTACCGGATCGATGAACGATCCATTCCTCATGACGGTGAAGTTCCAGAAATATCGGGAGACCGCCGAATCGGTGTCCTTGATACTGAGGATGTACGAATGAAACCCGGCATCCACATTCCATGGAAGGAACCTTATGATCCCGTAATGAAGGAAGGGGGACCCTTTCGTGTAAAGAAGGTCCGTGAAAGCAGGCCATCCCCGTTCGAAACCGAATTCGAGCCCGTAGACACTGTCCTCGTTCGTGTCCAGATCGACCCTTTTTATCTCTCCCGCTATGAAAACCGTTGGAAGAACCGTTATCAGTTCGGCCGGTGAATTGAAGATCTCGAACTCCTCGACGATCTCATCTATCCCGCCAAAGATATCGTATACCTTCACGATCAAGTAACATTGCTTGCTCGATCTATGACCCGGGTTGAAGGTGAACATACCCGTGACCCGGTCCAGTGTATAATTCAACAGGTTCGTGCTCACGATCTCGTAGAACGTTGCATCGTCTCCCTCCGAGGAGCAGTCGAAATCGATCGTTTTCTCGACCCATTCGAAAACCGTGCCGTAATCCTTAACGGTGATGTTCGGGGGCTCGTTCACCACAGTAATGCTCCATTCCCGGTATGCGATCCCACCGTTCATGTCGTCAAGGGTCAGGTTCACGGTCCAGTTACCAACATGAACGTTCCGTGGGGTCCCGGACACCCTACCGTTCCTGTACACATGGAGCCAGGTGAAATTGCCTGGACCGGTCATGGCAAGGGAGATCGTCCATCTGTCCCCATCTTCACGAAGTTCGAACCTTGACAGATAACTTCGGTCCTCCCATGCCATGGGGTCTATGGACCCATCGACGATCGTGGGTGGAATGTTCAACACGCAGATCGAGATGTTGATGAGGAGTTGCTCCGTCGTTGATGTGATGTTCAATGTGAAGTTCGACCAACCGACATCATCGTTCCCCGGGGTCCCGAACATGGACCCGTTGCCCATCTCAAGCCATGATGGTCCTTCGACAAGGCTGTAACTGAGGTTGTCCCCGGAGATGCTGATGTTTTCCAGATCTATCTTGAACGGCTCGTCCTCCGTGGTATTGAAAGCAAGGTACCCGCTCATCCTTGTCGGCGGAGCATCCCTTGCAGAGACCGTTTCGGTCGATGGGGAAATGAATGATACAGTTGCCAGGAATATCAAGACCAGAAGGTATCCCGTCATCGACCGAATGTTCATTTCAGGGCCCGACCCCATGAAACCATAGGGAATATATTATTTCTGGGATTCACATAAATGAACCAGGAACCGTGACCGTCGGTGACCTTGAGACCTTTTCTTCATGGAAAGATGCATCGATTAGGATCTTGGCCATCGGTCAGTGCTTCCCCAAAGATTTATTAACACCCGCTTCATATCAGGACCGGGCCAGGAGCGATCTCGATCACTTCAGGGAATCTCGCAAAGAACCTAGCGGGGTGGGGTAGCCAGGATATCCCGTCGGGCTCATAACCCGAAGACCAATAGTTCAAATCTATTCCCCGCTACCATTTTCTCATTAATATTAAGGGAATAGTTTGAACCAGTAATCATTCTGGCAACAGCCTGGTTCATCTGGATGTTTAAGAGATCAACTACCTGGACACCACTAGTCCATATTCGACCTTAACATCCAGACCAGCAAGATCACGAAGTGATCTTAGCGCGAATCTATTCCCCGCTACCATCCTTTTTTTATGACCCATGAGGTAGCGAAGCGGAATGATGGGTCGGGAATGGATTTGAACGACGTCTGGTCTCATCTCTCAAAAACATTTAATAACGAACAGTAGTCTTTGCAGGCATGGGCGGGTTCACGACCCATGAATATGTTATTTTGGGAATACGTCTGT
Organism: Thermoplasmatota archaeon; assembly: GCA_016928095.1. GTDB lineage: Archaea > Thermoplasmatota > Penumbrarchaeia > Penumbrarchaeales > Penumbrarchaeaceae > JAFGLL01. Next base: position 24,508 of record JAFGLL010000021.1, on the reverse strand, counting down.
TCCCCGACTCCCGAATCGAATATGATAAAAGGGAGGAGCTTGCCAGGTCTCTAGGTCTCTCCTTCCTCACGGTCAGAAGAGCTATGACGGACCTGAAGAAGAGCGGGGACATCATGAAGACGAAAGAAGGTGACATCACCTATTTCATGATCACCGAGGAAGGGATGAAGAAGGCGGAAACCCTTCACACCGAGCTTGGAAAACATTTCTTCACCATCGAGGAACACGGTGTCCCTGTTTCCATAAAACTGCTTGACGTCCTATACCTTATCCATGGCCCCCTCTTCAGGGTCTTCCTCATGAAACTGTACTTCGAAAGGGACAGTTTCGACCTCATGAACACCCTCAAGACCTTCGAGATGCTTGAGAAGGAAACCTCCATCTATAACCTGTTCGAGAAGATCGAAATATTCCACGATTCACCGGGCATGCCCAACTTCGTCCACAGCTTCATGGATGCCACGATGTTTGGAATGGATGAGAATGAAAGAATGGCCAGAGAGGGGCCGATGATGACGAACATAGGAGCCCTCCTCCTGGAAGCAGATATGAAGCTTTTGAGAGGGATGTTCAAGGAAGCCCTCTCATTGTACAATTCAATAATCCAGAAACCTGGCCTGCCCCAGGACCTGTGGTTCATCGCCAGTATCGGAAGGATAAAGACCTACGGAAGAATGGGCCTGAAGGAAGAATGGGAGAAGGCCTTTGATGAGACCAGGAAGGTCACCGACAACAGGATCGTTCACGGTTTCCTGAACCAGATGGAGGCCGATCTGCTCGGAATAACGGGTGAACACGAGAGAGCAAAGGTCCTCTTCGAGAAAGCTATCGGTACCTTCAGGTACTACAAGTATCCCGTTTTCCTGACCATAGCCTACAACAATTACGGGATCCTGATGTTCAACAAGGAGATGTACTCCGAAGCCGAAAGAATGTGGTTGAAAGCTAAACGATATGCTTTTCAGAGCAACAGCAGATACATGTGGGCCAATGTCGCGACCAACCTGGCAAGCATAATGAGGATCAAGGGGGACCTGGTCAGGGCCAGGAAATATCTTGAGAATGTCAAGATGATCTACAATATCCTGAACACCCCGGAGAGCCTTTCGGTGGTGGAGTACAACATCTCACTGATCTACCTGTCGGAAGGGAAAATGGATAAGGCCATATCCCTCTTCAACAGGTCATGCTTCACCACATTCCCGCTGCTATCCGAATTCCACAGGGAGGAAAGGTTTCAGGTTTTCAAAAGGGAGGCCGAAAGACATAAATACACCCCCCTTCGCAGAGGTCCAAAATACGATCTCGTTTATATAGGATGACGTGAAAATCAACATCCATGACCCGTTTAACACCCTTTATAGTCGGCCTTTTGTGCGCTAGCTTACTGTTCATCGGCATCCTCCTTTCCCTGCCTGCGAACGGGGAGGGAAGTAACCGCGGGGCCTTGATCATAGTATCGGACTTCAACGGTACCGACGAGTACGAGCTCTGCAAGGCGGTGGCCTTTTACGAATACCTGGAAAGCATCGGATACGACAGTGATGAAATAATATTCCTCTCCTCGGAGAACGTATCATGTCGAGATGATGTCGTGACGATCGAGAATATCTTGGAAGCGTTCGAGTGGCTCATAGATGGATCCAAACAGAAGACACGGGTGAACATCTATATAACCGATAATTCCCACATGATCCAAACAGAGAGCTTCTACCAGTTCACCGATGGGCAGGTAGCATGCTCCCAGATCATCGACTGGATCGACCAGATAAGATACGATTCCCTCAACTACATCACCCTTGGGAACCACTCAGGCCTCTTCGGACCTCAGCTCATGGGCTCTGACAGGGTCATCATGAGCTCCATGCGGGAAATGGAGGAATCCCCCATGGACCATTTCAACATCACACGGAGCCTGGAGGATATGCAGGCAGATACCAACCAGGATGGGGTGGTCTCCTTCGTGGAGGCATTCTACAACGAGAAGTTGCTCCTGCTGGGTTCCGGACAGGACCCACAGATGTGGTTGGTATGATCTTACAGGAGAATGATGATTTGAGAACGACCATCGAAGTAAATGCCGGAGAATACCTCCGTGAGATCGAAAAGATCTGCATGGAGCAGGCTGACCGCCATAGCTTTCCCACACATGAATGTGCGGTCTGTGGGTCTTCGGAGAATATTGGGTCTGTCGAGGTGAACTCGATGAAGCTGCAGGGTCCAAGGAAGATACCCGTCTGCAATGAATGCAGGAGCTACCTGGAAAGCTCCTCCGTGGAGGATCTCCTCAGATCGCTCAAGAAGAGAGGATCCTTCCAATGGACCATGGTAGTGGCCCACAACATAAGGAAGACCAACTGGATATCCAGGCTTACCTTCGAGGTGATGAGAGAATGACGCTCCTCAATAAGAATGCGTGATATTGGATAGGGGGCCGGGGAGGCTGGATCGTTCGATCCTCTTCGAAGGACCTGATGAGGAGAATAAAAAAAAGGACCCCGCTACGGGTCAGCGGGGTCCACACCTCTCTGTCCAGGAGCCTGGAAGAGCACGATATTCCCTGGAACAACCGATATTCAATTAACCGGGACCGCCGTTCTACAGCGTGGTCGATCGACAATGAATATCCCGGGTTCCCTCCTCTTCGAGAAGGTCACGACACCTGAATTGTTGCAGGCAGTGTTCGATATCAGAAGGAGGGTCTTCATCGAGGAGCAGAATGTGGATCCCACCATAGAATATGACAAGTATGAAGAGAGTGCGGTCCACTACATACTGACCCGGAACGGGGATGCTATCGGATGTGCGAGATATCGCATGGTGGGTGATTCCATCAAGCTGGAAAGGATAGCGGTCTTGAAGGAGGAAAGGGGAAAGGGGTACGGTAGATTTATCATGGACCGTATGCTTGATGAGGTGCTCTCACAGGGATTGGGACACGTATACCTTCATTCACAGACCGTCTCCGTGGGATTCTACGAAAAATGCGGGTTCGTGTGCTGCGGGGCAGTGTTCAGCGAGGCAGATATCGATCACATCAAGATGGTCTACATTGTGCGGAGATATCAGGATGACGGAAACCGGGGAGATCCCCTCAAGGGAAAGCATCGATGAGCAATTCAAATGGGACCTGTCACCGCTGTATGCGGACCTGGGGTCCTGGGAACGGGATTATCGACAGATCGAAGAGGCAATTCCTCATCTGGGGTCCTTCAAGGGTAGATTGACCGGGTCGAACAAGGTGATCGCGGAGTTCATCAGTTCCTCGGACGAACTATCAAGGAAGCTGGAAAGGGTTTACACATGGGCGCATCTGAAGCATGATGAGGACCTGAACGATCCCGGGTACAGGTCCCTGCATGAGAGGGTTGTGAACCTGATGGTAAGGATAGATACCGAAACGGCATTCTTCGTACCGGAGGTCCTCTCGCTGCCCGAGGACCGCATTTCGGGGCTTATGGAAGACCCGGAGCTGGAATTCGCCCGGGTTCCGCTTCGTTCTATCATCCGGACAAGGGACCACTTCCTGTCCGAGAAGGAGGAAAGGCTCCTTGCCATGGCAGATGACGTTCTGGAAGCCTCTTCCAGGACCTACAGCCTGCTGAACGATGCGGACCTGAGGTTCCCTTTCGTCACCGATGGCAAATTGAAAGAGGTCGAGTTATCCCACGGGCGGTTCGTGGGCCTCATGATGGATGCTGACAGAGATGTCAGGAAGAGGACCATGGAAGCATACTATTCATCATACCGATCGTTCAGGAACACGTTCACATCCACCCTGGAGGGGGAGCTTAAAAAGAGAGCTTTCGGGGCAAAGGTGCGCAATTATGGATCGGCCCTGGAAGCATCACTGGACGGTGATGAGGTCACTGAGGGGTTATACAACTCGTTGATAGATGCCGTACATGGGTCCATAGGGGACTTTCACAGGTATGTGTACCTCAGGAAGAGGGCGCTTGACGTGGATAAACTCCACATGTACGACGTCTACGTCCCCCTGGTCCGGGAGTTCGAGAGGAAGATCCCCTTCGACGAGGCGTCCTCCTTGGTCCTGGACGCCCTTGCTCCTCTCGGAGAAGAGGTATTAAACATCGTTAGGGAGGGTCTCTCATCCCGATGGATAGATATACTCGAGAGCCGCGGAAAGAGGTCGGGTGCCTATTCCTCGGGATGCTACGATTCATCCCCCTATATCCTCATGAACTACGATGAGAACATAAGGGAAGTGTTCACACTGGCCCACGAGATGGGGCATTCGGTACACACTTACCTGTCCAACAAGGACCAGCCTCATCTAACCGCTGATTATCGGATATTCGTCGCCGAGGTGGCCTCCACTATCAACGAGATACTTCTGCTGCACCACCTCATGAATACCTGGACCGGGACGGATGAGCAGACCTACCTGGTAGATCATTACCTCGAGAGCTTCAAGGGGACCGTCTTCAGACAGACCATGTTCTCGGAGTTCGAGAGGGATGTCCAGGCGATGGTCGAGAAGGACACCCCCCTGACCCCCGACCTGCTCTGTGAACATTACGGCATGCTCAACAGGGACTACTTCGGTCCTGCCATGATCATCGACCCGGAGATCGAGCTGGAGTGGGCAAGGATCCCTCATTTCTATTATAACTTCTACGTTTACAAGTACGCAACCAGCTTCTGTGCCGCAAATGCGATCGCGACAAGGATACTCAAGGGGGATACCCTGCAACTTGAGCGGTATATCTCGCTCCTGAGATCGGGAGGTTCGAAACCCCCCGTGGACCTCCTGATCGAAGCAGGTGTCGATCTCCGAACGACGGCACCTATTACAGAAGCCCTGAAGGTATTCGGGGATCTCGTTACACGTCTGGAGAGGCTCATATGATTCATTTGGGTCTGAGATGGCCCCATTTTTCAAGTGCCTGAGCAAGCTCGATGGAAGATCTGGCCTTCTCCTCCAGTGTCACCCCGTCCATGTGGGCCTCAACGGCCTGTATCGCCGCTTTGGCTCCCGCACGTGTCCCCTTGGGGTGTCCGTGGATACCTCCGCTCACCAGCAGGACCATCTCGTTCCCGTAGATGTCCATCACATCAGGTACAAGTCCGGGATGCAGCCCGCCGGAAGCGACCGGGAATGCCGTTCTGATGGACCCCCAGTCCTGGTCCAACAGGATATTGTCCCGAGCCCGAGTGTTCCTCTCTCGAAGGACATCGGCCACCGCCATCACCTCTTCCCTGGCCCCGACCAATTTTCCCACTGCGGTCCCCGAATGTATCTGGTTCACACCTATCAGCCTCATCATCTTTGCAACGAACTGCATCGTCATACCGTGACGGGGGTTCCTGTCGAAAGCGGCATGCATGGCCCTGTGGGCATGTATGGCCATACCCAGATCCCTCAGATGGTCACGAATGGTCTGGACCCCCGCATACCCGACAATGACCACATCGACCATGGCGAACATGAACCCGTTCTCATGAAGGAGGTCCGCCCTTCTCCTCATCTCTTCGACATCGGCGGTGATGTTCACGTAGGCGTCCTTGATGTCGCCCGTTCTCGCCTCGGCCCTATCACGGTATCTGGCCAGCATCTTCACCCTCCGATCGAAACTGTTGAAGGGCAATGATGAGAGGTTCTCGTCATCTTTGACAAAATCAAAACCTCCCATCCATGTCTCGTAACCAACCTTTGCATGTTCCAGGGCGGAGAAACCTATCTTGGGTTTTGGAACAGCTCCGGTAAGGGGCCGCTTCCGGACCTTCATGAGCCTCCGGATGCCTTTCATGGAATAATTGGGACCTTTGAATGATGCGACATATCTGGCGGGAAGCTTCGCATCTATCAACCTCAGATTCTCCACACCCTTCATTCCGAAGATATTCCCTGCGATCCCCGAAAGGAGCTGACATGCATTCCCTCTCTCCCACAGGTCAAGAGGGTATGCCACCTTCAGGAAGTTGCCGTTGATCTCGAACGCCGTTGCCTGGAGCCTTTTCATCCTCGGAGGCATCCTTGTTAGGGTCGTCCAGGTCCCCGTGGAGCTTTCGGAAGCTATCCTTCCTGCCGATTCCTTGATGGACATACCCTCCGGCGGCTCGAAATAGAACAAAGCGATCAGCTCGGAGCTGTCAGGTGTATGGCCAAGGTCAACGAACTGGTCGTACCAGTCTATCTTTGACATGAGGGAGAGTAAGAGACATGTCGTAATAAAACTAATGGACCCGTCCTGGAACCGGGCCAGGACCAAGTCCGAGCCCGCTGCCCTGCATCAATTCAAAGCAAAACCTTATAACCAATGCCATCATGAGTGCTTTGAAGCACAGGCAGAAAAGGAAAGATAAGAATGGACAGGGAACATTGTTCTCCCGGTCCCGAAAGGAAGTACAATGGACACGGATGCTGGATGCATCCGCCTGCCGTTGGAGACGGCTTTTCACGGGGGCCCCTTGGCAAGATAGGTGGGTCCGGGAAAGGACTCGGGACAGGGGATCGCGAATATCAAAACGGTATCGATCATCGTTCTTGTTTTATTTTGTATCGAACCTTGATACCCTGACCTGTGCTATTTCAAATGGATAAGGTGATACAATATGACGATAGAGAGGTTCGAAACGGACTACTCAGGTAAAAGATTGATAATCGAATATGGCCGGATGGGCCACCAGGCGGATGCATCGGTAACGGCCAGGATCGGGGATACCATGGTCCTTGCGACCGTATGCATTTCCAATTATGCCAGGGAAGGGATGGATTTCTTTCCATTGATGGTCGATTACGAGGAGAGATACTCCGCTGTGGGCAAGATCAAGGGACCGAGGTTCCTTAAAAGAGAGGGAAGACCTTCCACTGAAGCGGTCCTCATCGGAAGGATGATAGACCGCGGTATCCGGCCCCTTTTCCCGGAAGGACTGAGGAACGAGGTGCAGGTTATAATAATGCCCCTCAGCCTCGATGGCGAGGTCAAACCGGACATCGTGGGAATGATAGCCGCCACCACGGCTCTCGAAATATCAGGCGTTCCGTTCGACGGGCCCATAACCGGTTGCCGTGTCGCAATGGTGGGCGGCGAGTTCGTCATCAACCCCACTGTCGATGAGATAGAGTTCTCGGAGATCAACATGGTGGTGATGGGGGATGGAAAGAGGATAACCATGGTGGACTGCGATGCCAGGGAGCTGGACGACGAGAATGCTCTGAAGACGTTCGAAGAGGCCATGAAGGCTATGGGTCCCATCACGAATTTCATGAAGGAGGTCCGCGAAAAGATCGGAAAACCCAAGAAGGGTCCCGAAGAGCTCAAATGGAGGATATCGGGAACCGATGAGGACCAGAAGGTCATCGATAAGATCAAGAAGAAGGCCCTGCCCGAACTGGACAGCTACCTCTTCAACAAACCGGTGGGGTCCAAGGGGGAGAGGAAAGCGGTCATCGCCGAGCTCGAGGAGAAGATCATAGAGGAGTTCAAGAAGAAGCTCAAGACCAAGGACAGGTCCGAGGATGAGACCGAGAGCTATCTCAGAAAGCTCATGTCGGATTTCTTCTTCGACTTCATCGAGGATCAGGTCACTCTTGCCATACTCGACGAGGGCAAGAGGGTTGACGGAAGAAGGATGGACGAGATCAGGAAACTGACCGGAGAGACAAGCATAGTACCCAGGTCCCACGGGTCTGCCCTCTTCTCCAGAGGAGAGACACAGATACTCAGCTTCGTGACATTGGGTGCCCCCGGTGATGATCTTATCATAGAATCCATGGAAACGGACGATTCGAAGAAGTACTTCCATCATTACAATTTCATGCCATTTTCCGTGGGTGAGGTCAAACCATTGAGGGGTGCAGGAAGAAGGGAGATCGGCCACGGTGCACTGGCGGAGAAAGCTCTCCTGCCCGTACTCCCAAGGATCGAGGAGTTCCCGTACACCATAAGGGTCGTATCCGAGGTCATGGGGTCGAACGGCTCCTCTTCCATGGGTTCCACGGTCGGATCAACGCTTGCCCTGATGGATGCCGGTGTGCCGATCAAGAAACCGGTTGCAGGCATCGCAATGGGTCTTGCATCCGATGGCAAACGCTACAAGGTCCTGACGGACCTTCAAGACCTTGAGGACGGTAAAGGTGGGATGGACTTCAAGTTCACATCAACCGAGGATGGAATAACGGCTGTCCAGATGGATACCAAGACATCCGGTCTGACAATGGATATCATCAAGGACACCTTCCCCCAGATGAGGAAGGCCATATCGGAGATAATAGCATTCATCAAGTTTGTTATCCCGGAACCAAAAAAGGAGATCTCCGAGTATGCACCCAGGATAATAGCCCTCAGCATCAATCCGGAAAAGATCGGGGAGGTCATTGGACCCGGCGGAAAGGTTATCCGGGCGCTCTGCGAGGACTATGATGTCCAGATAGATGTGGAGGATGACGGGACAGTGATGGTCACCTCCACCAATGCCGACAAGGCCAAACAGGTCGAGGCCATCATCAAGAGCATCGTCCGTGACATAGAGGTCGGAGATATCTTCGAGGATGCGGAGGTCGTGAAGATCATGCCCTTCGGCGCTTTCGTCAGATTGACCCCGAAGACGGACGGACTATTACACGTCTCAGAACTGGAATGGGGTCATGTGGAAAAGGTGACCGACCGCGTCCAGGTAGGCGACAGGATCCGTGTCAAGGTGATCGAGATAGACCGGGGCAAGGTAGAGGTCTCATTGAAGGCCCTGACACCTCGACCCCCGGGGATGGAACCGTCCGGTAGAAGGGACCAGAAACGCTCCGGACCTCCGAGGAGACCACAGAGAAGGGATGGCCCGGACCAGAGAAGGGGGCCTCCCCGGAAGAGAAGGGACTGAAGTCTGCCTTTTCGCACATATCGGATACTGACACAAACCGTGCGAAGAGTTGGTACTCTCTATCATAATGATTATATATGAACAGACCATCAACGGGCAAGGGAAGGGATCGACATGACCCTTGATGAAAGCACTCCAATAGTACAGGCAAGGAAAATAGTTAAGATCTATGACACAGGGTCCGTAAAGGTCGAGGCTCTGAAAGGGATAGACCTGAACGTCAACAAGGGGGAGATGGTAGCGGTCATGGGGCCATCCGGATGCGGTAAAACGACCCTCCTTAACTGCCTTTCAGGCCTCGACGAGACTACCTCTGGCAATGTCATCATTGAGGGGACGGACCTGGCGAAAATGAAGGACGACGAGAGGACGGAATACAGAGCCAGGCATATGGGATTCGTGTTCCAGTTCTACAATCTCCTGCCGGTGCTCACGGCCGTGGAGAACGTCGAAATGGTCCTGCTCCTATCGGGCATCAGACCAAAAGAGGCCAGGTTGCGCTCCGCGAAGGCCCTGGAGGTGGTCGGTCTGAACGGTTACGAGAAGCACAGACCCTCACAGCTATCCGGCGGTCAAAGGCAGAGAGTGACACTGGCAAGAGCCCTTGTGAACGATCCCAAGATCGTATGGGCGGACGAACCCACCGGAGATCTGGACAAGAAGAACTCCGGAGAGATGATGCAGATGATGAAGAAGCTCAATGAGAAGCTTCAGATGACATTCGTTATCGTCACACACGATCCCGATGTGGCTGCCGAGTGCAGAAGGGTTATCCATATGGAGGACGGGAAGATCGTGAAGGATGTCCCCATCACCGCCAAGGACGCACTAGTGCATCCCAAGGGCATGGATTACACCACATGCGGGGAGAAGAACACCGGTGCCGCAAGGATATCGGCCCGTGAAAAAGCCTCTTACAACTGAGGGGGGTCCGAATTGGGTGTTTCCAGATGGATATCGGAACATTTGGGGGAGCTGATACTTGTCATTTTACTGGTCATCATGGTTCCCATGGTGTTCTTGGGTTTCCTGTTACCGACAGATTACAAGGGGGCTGTACTTGTTCCGGCACTGTTCTTCCTTGTGGTCTTCTTCGTTGTCCTTGTGATACTGGCTTTGATGAACAGACTCCAGCTCATGATGGGGATCAGGAACCTTTTCAGGCACAAGAGGGACACGGTGATCGCAATAATGGGTTTCATGATCGGGACATCCATCATCTGCTCTTCTCTGGCCATAGGTGACACCATGGGCAACATGATAGAAACGCTGATTTACGACTCTTATTACCTCAGGGACGAATACATGGTGGTCATCGGTGACGATGGTTCGAACCACATGTTCGACGGTAAAGCTGCGAACGAGATATCGGATGCCGTCTGGTCCATCAACGAAAACGAAACATTGATAGATGGTGTCTCATGGGAGCTTGAGCTGCAAGGGTCCATTGTTGACCTTGACACGGAACTGTTCGAACCGGTCATCACCCTCCGGGCATATAGCCAGGAGACCGAGGATGCCTTTGGACCTCTTTTAAAGGATGGTTCCCCGATCGATCTCTCGTTGGATGATGACGAGATCTACATGACAGGGTCGGTGGCGGACCTGGTCGAGGGAGAGGTGGGACACCGTATCAACATCACGACTAAGGCAGGCTGGAAGATATTCCGCGTCGCCGAGGTTATAGATAACAAGGGCAGGGCGGCCTGGGGTTCCAATGATATCTACTTCGATATCCATTCTCTCTGGAAATTGTTCGGGATCGAGAATGCCACTGCGGAAGATCCGGGAGCCAATAATAACTGGTCAGGGGGCTTCTACAACATCCTCTTCATCTCGAACACCGGAGGCAAGATAGACGGAGGGGAGCTTTGTCCGAAGGTCGTGGAAAGGGTCAACGAGAAATTCGGGGAGATCACACATCCCATCGATAAAGAGAAGACACTTGAGATCACCGGTGACAAGAAGAGCAATGTGGAAATGATGACCCAGGCAATGAGCCAGTTCACAATGATGTTCCTGGCCCTCGGTACATTCTCGATAATCGCGGGTATAACCCTGATCATTAACATATTCGTGATGCTCGCGGAGGAGAGAAAGGAGGAGATGGGTATTTCCAGAGCGGTGGGTATGAAGAAACGCCATCTCAGGATGGTATATCTCTTCGAGGGAACCGCTTACTCTTTCATATCCTCCTTCGTGGGGGTCATCCTTGGTGCTGTCACCGGATACCTCATCATCTATGCTGTGGAGAAGATCATAGAATCCGTTGCCGGTTCGCAGTTCGAGATACTCCAGTATTACACTGTCACCCCGTTCTCTCTTGTCCTTTCCTTCATCGGAGGGTTCTCGATAACCATCGGTACAACCCTCCTCATCACCCAGATCATCGCCAAATTGAACATTGTATCCGCTATACGGAACACTCCGATACCAAAGGTCCGCTCCAAGCTCATGACATTGGGATGGAAGATCTTCGGGGTCTTTGACGCGATAAGGAACGACCATGACGGAACACCTCTTGCTCGTCTCCTCCTGTTCGCTCTGGACAGCCTGGTTCTGGGGGGATCCCTCCTGCTGGTCATCGGTGCATTACTGACCATGATCGGGTTCATATCGGAATTGATATGGCCGGTCTTTGTCGGGGTCTCCTTGGTGCTGATGGGATTCGGGTTCATCATACGTTATTTCATCAGCGAGAGGTTGACCTATAATATCGTTGCCACCGTCATACTGATCATATACATCGTTCCCACCCCCGAACCGGTCAGGAGTTTTGGCGCGAACCTCGAGATGTTCGTCATAAGCGGTGTCTTCATGGTATCCGCCGCCGTTCTTCTGCTCGTATGGAACACCGATATCATACTATGGTTCGTGGAGAAGGCGGTCTGCTTGATAAGGCTCTCACCGGCTTCCATCAAGATGGCCGTATCATATCCGGTCAAGAAGAGGTTTCGAACCGGTGTAACCATATTCATGTTCGCATTGATCATCTTCACGATCACGACCATGTCAATGATCGTCCATATCTTCGACGTGAACATAAAAGAGTTCGAGACATCCGTCGGCGGAGGTTACGACATCATCGGGATCTCCACCATCAATGGCATCAGCGACCTCGAGAGAGAGCTGGTCGGGAATACGACGGATATATCGGGACTGATCGACTGGAACACGACGGTCAGCCTTACATACGGACCTGCCCTGCTGAACATCACCGGTGAAGGAATGACCGACCAGGGAGATGTGCGATCGTTCTGCATTGGCGTTCCCGGACGTTTCATGGAAACGAACGGGTTCTCTCTCGATGAAGTTGCATGGGACATCATCGACCCGGAAGGGACCATGGAGCACACTGACAGGAACGCCTGGATGATGCTCAGGAACTCGACGGACCTGATCATCCTCGATGCTCCCGATCAGCAGACAGGTTTCCCGACCCCCTTCCCGGATGGAGCCGTGTCCGCAGGGGACAACATCACCGTCTCTTCAATGGATGGAACGCATTACAACAAAACGGTCATCGGGATATCCAAGGTCATAGGATCGGGAGCTGTCTTCCTGGATGAGACCGTTGCCGCGGAGCAGTTCGATGCAGTCGAAAGGATGGTGCATCTCGTCCGATTGACGGGGGGCAGCAACCAAGACGATGTTGCGAGTATCATGAGCAAGGACCTTTCGGACCAGGGCTTCATTTCTATCTCCACGGGGGACCTCGAGGTCAACGGCGGTTATGATATCATAGGGATCTCCGAGAGAGGGATAGATGATCTCAGATCGGCGATCTCGGAGAAAGTGAGACCCCCAAGAAAGACCGATGTCCATTCCAGGATAGATTGGGAAAGGACCGTAAGCCTCACCGACAGTGTCATTATACTGAACACGACCCTCCCTTACGGGATGGGATATTATGAGTCCTACACCAACTGCGGTGGTATCCCCGACAAGTTCATCGAATCCAACGGTTACGGTTTCAATGATATCGCATGGGACATCATCGATCCGGAAGGGGTCACGGACCACACGGACAGGAAGGTCTGGAACGCCCTCAAGTCCTCATCGGATTGGGTGATCGTCGACAGCTCGTTCGGAGGGGGCGGGTTCACCGGGATGCCATCTGGAGGCACGGTCGAAGCGGGGGACAATATAACCGTTTCGTCCCTTAACGGCACGCGTTACAACAAGACCGTGATAGGGATCTCGAAGCTCATGGGTTTCAGAATGGTCTGCATGTACGAACCTTATGCGGCCTCGGAGTTCAACGCAGTCGAGAAGAACCTGCATCTTATCAGCATCAAGCCCGGGACCGATGCAAGGGAGATCGCGAACGATCTGAGGAGGGAACTGGTACCTTTCGGTTTCTACGCATTGGTGGTGGAGGAGATCATCGAGGAATCTCTGAACGTGATGAACAATTTCTTCAACCTGTTCAATGCATTCCTGTCGCTGGGCCTTATCATAGGTATCGTGGGCCTCGGGATCGTCACCCTGAGATCTGTCTATGAGAGGCGCCACGAGATCGGGATGATGAGGGCGATCGGTTTCAAGAGGAGGTCCGTTGTGATATCGTTCCTGGGAGAATCGACCTTCATCGCAGGGTCCGGTCTTGGCATCGGAGCGGCCCTTGGAATAGAGGTAGGATGGGGATTGTGGAGGGATGAACTTTCAGAGGTTTTCCCGGAGTTCGGCGTCCCGATCCTGAAGATCCTGATGATCGTCGCAATAGCTCTGTTATTCGCCCTTGCATCCTCATTCGCTCCTTCATTGAAGGCCGCAAGGGTGATCCCTGCGGAAGCTCTCAGATATGAGTGATGGGTCCTCAAAGGCCCGCTGCTGACAGTATCCGGGTTCCATCGATGTTCAGTGTTCGTTCGACAACGATTTAATAGTATGTTCAGGGATCTTTTCCCATATCGGGGACTCTATCATGGACTGCCCAGGAAAGAGGAAACACCTTGTCATCTTGTTTGGAACAATGATCATTTTTCCCGTCCTCTTTGCAGTATTCGTGCAGGGAGACGGTGGTTTCGTCCCCGTGATGGACATCAACGTCTACGAGCCGGGGCAGAATGCCATTGTCTGCTGGAACGGGGAAAAGGAGAGGATGTACCTCTCCATCAACATCTACGCGGAGGAGCCCACGGAAGGGATACATTTCGTCCCCTTCCCATCGCTCCCGAAGGTATCTCTCGGGGATTTCGAGACATTCGAGAGGATGAAGGAGGTCTTCCTCCGGGAACTTGATTTCAACAGCTATGCCAACTACGGAAATGGCGGTGGTCAAAGCGGAGGAGGCGGAGATGTGGATAGTTTCGAGATCAAGTTCACTGCAAAGCTCGGAAGCCACAGCATAACCGTGATACAGATCATCTCTCCCGATGATTTCTACGATCAGATCGGAGAGCTGATGGAGCAGGTGGGTTCGAGCATCGAGAACTGGCCTCAAGGTCTGGAGGATGTTCTTGTCGGGTACTGCAACAAAGGTTTCTCATATTTCGCGATAGACAGGTTCCAGATAGGCAATGAACCCGGATCGGTCGAACCTCTGGTCTATGATTTCAGGACGGACGAACTCGTATTCCCTCTCGAGGTCTCCTCCATTCTCAAAGGCGACACCAGCATCAAGCTTGCATTGATCACGCCGGAGGACCACCCCATCGACCTTTCTGGGATGACGGACCAACAATGGAAGAGGGGGGAAGGTATCCTGGACCGCTCGGATGTCCTTGAGATCGATCCCTCCCTTGACGAGCTGTTCGAAGGCAGATGCATAGGCCAGTATTTCGAGATCTACACGAGGCTCTCGGAACTGAAAGGGGACTTTCTTATCCCTACATTACCGGGAGTATCCTGGTGCACTTCTGCAAACACCATCATCCGATATGTTGGTGATGAGGGATGGGATGACGGAAAATTGATCGATCTTGAAAGGTATTTCCAGATCGGCAGCGATGAGCTGCGTCTTGTTGATGAATCCCGCGGTGAGGTGTTGTGGACCACAAGGCCTCTGGAGCACCTGAAATTGGATGAGGACCTATACTGCCACCGCAACATTGAGTTCGATGATATGAACGGGGACGGATCTCCGGAGATCGTTCTGGTAGATCAGATCTACAACAGGACAGACTCCGACCTTTACATTTCCCGTCTCTCACACGAGAACGGGGACATTCTATGGTCCAGAAACATCCCAACAGAATCCTATGTTGAGGGTTTCTTCCCACTGACAGGATATTACCAGACACTTTTCGTGATCCATACTAGGACAGAATTCCACATACTTTCCCTCAAAACAGGCAGCAGCTGGAACACCTCATCCTATTCCAGCTCCCTCAAGTACGGCTCGATTTCGAAGATAAGGACATCGGAAGCCGAAATGATACTCCTTCAGGACACCGAGGAGGGAAAGACCTTTATCATCGACCCCTGGCATGGTGAGATAAAAACTCTCTGGTCAGTGGATGCGGTCGAAGGAGTTCCCGTGACGTTCATGTCAGAGGAGCTACTTCGTTTCAGGGAGAACGGCTACTACGAGTACAGGAACACCTCCACGGGTGAGATAAGATACGCATATGCGACCACAAAAAGGATGCTCGGGGAGTATTTTGACACGGGTGCCCCGGGCCGCTTCAACGGCTTATTGATCTCTTACCAGTACCCAAACCTCAACATCAGCAAGGTCTCCATATCGGACCATTCCATAATATGGACCGCACTGGTCGGAGAAGGCAAAGGATTGCCAGCCGGGACCGACTATTACACATGCTCTTTCATAGATATCAACGGGGACGGGTTCGAGGAGATCGTGGCCTCGATACCGGGCAACGATCAGGTCTACCGGGGCAACAGGGAGCCCAGCAAGTTGTCCACCATCGTTCTTGACGGCATGAACGGCAGCCTGCTCTTCACTTCCGAGGGCAAGATCATGGGAATTCTGGGATCCGGTCAGACCGATGGACCGAAGATCTGCCTCAATGAGAGATATCATATTACCCTTTACGACCTTAGAAGCAACACATGCCTCCTAAGATCGGAGAAGAGGTTCCCCCTATCCGGAGAGGTCCTGCGGTCCATGAAGGATATCAACAATGATGGTTGCATCGATATCATAACATCGACATACAATCTGACCTATTCCTATTACGGATACAACGAATACAAGGGCGATGCCTTCATAAACGGGTACACCCAGAGATGCGAGTATTTCATACCTGTTGACACCTGGATCGGGTACCAATGCGGGGCCATCGTTTCCGGAGCCGAAGGGAGAATACTTTACCGAGAAGGGTACCGTTTATATTCAAGGAGCATAGAAACAAGGTTGATGCTCGAAGCTGACAGCGACGAGGTCTACTCCGACGGCACCGTCAGGTTCTTCCTCAAGGCCAGGGACGACTCCGTTCCTGCAAGGTTGGACAACATCAGGCTCTCAAGCGACCCGGCTATAGGCACGTTCATGAAGCTTAAAGAGGTCCTTCCAGGTCTGTACTCGTTCGAATGGAAGGCCCCTGGCACCTACACCGGAGAGGCGACGATCACGGCAAGGGTCATTATAGACGATATGCCTTTTTCGGAAGCAAGGAAAACCATCACCGTGCTTAGAGGACCGAACATCATTGAAGAGATCGTGTCCATTAATGTATACCCCAGCATCAGCAAGAGAAGCGTGGAGCTCAACGATCCGGTACTAGTGCAGGTGGACATCACCGGCACTCATGACCCCTTGCTCCTCTCCCTGAAACTGTTCGACCTCAGCCTGTGCGGGATCGTTTCGCAGCCTATGAAAACATATGAGAACAGGTACATCGGATCCTTCATCCCTGTACGTGAGGTGGATATATCCAGTCTGCTTCTCGAGGTGAGATACAACGATGAGCTCATCAAACGACTGGTGTGGTCCATTGACATCATAGCCCCCATGATCGAAAAGGAGAACGAGGAGATCCTCCTCGGGGACCCCCAGGTATTCCCCGCTGTCGTCGGTCCGGGAGAACAGGCTCTGCTTTTCATCCCGTTTTCGGGTACGGACCGATCGGATGACCTAAGGGTGGTGTGCGATGATGATGAAAAAGGTACCTTCTCGAACTTCAGGATATTGATGGGGTCGCTCATGGTAATTGATTATATTGCACCCTTGGCTCCCGGACCTGTGACCCTCTCCATCCGTGTTTACATGGAGGCAAACCCGGTCGGTTCCGTCCATGCATGGTTGAGCGTCGTTGAGGATCCTGCCACGGTGGTTCAGACACCCACCGGTCTCGAGGCTTCTTATGTTATTGTAAGAGGCGGCGACCGGTTGAAACCCCAAACCGACATTTTCATCACGGTCAAGCGTGACAACAGATCGCTTTCCAATATCAACTACATCCAAGTGAACAGCATCCCTGGGGTATATATCAAGCAGGGCACAGCATGTGATAATGCAACCCTGCACCTCTTAGCAGAACATCCTTCAAAGGTAGTTCAACCCATCCAGATAATGATCTGGGACGAGTTCGGCACCTCTGAGATGATCGATATCGAATTGAAGGAGATCGCCAGGGCCGAGGATGAAGCTTTGGAAAATGAACCGGCATCGATCGAGAAAGAGGAGGATGACAACGGATGGTACGTGGCCGCAGCCGTCGTCGGCACTTTGATCGTTTCTATGCTGACAATATCGATAGCTGTTATGACCTGGGACCAGAGGTACAGAGATAACTGAATGGAGTGGTATCCAATTCGGAACGTGGACCGGTTAGAGGTCCACGGAATTCTCCCACAGACCGTGGATATTGCAGTATTCCGTCGCGATCAGTGATCTGAGGTCCGACAGGTTCACGTGGAAATCGGCCACGGGGTCTGTATACACCGGGGTAAAGTTCACCTTGCCAAGTTCTATGACCATTCCGTTCTGCTTGACGCCCACCAATTGCGCCCAAACGATGTGGTGCTCCACAAGGTTGGGATGAGGTACCTCTTTACCTACCACTACCCTCACAATATCCTTTCCACCCTTTCCCTGACCCCTCATTATCTCCATCTGGGGGACGTGCTTTTCCTTTCCTTCGCTCTCAGCTGTCTTGTATACTTCGCAGATCTTCATGTTATTCACCTTCGAGACCGGTCCATTGACATGATCTGGAAAAGAACAGGTCATTGATAACCCGAGCTCCTGATATGTTAACCTTCCGATGCTGTCAAAGGGACACTGTATCATTTATTAAGATAGAACATGATAAAGGCCCATGGACAGGAGACTGATGTTCGGCATCCCGGCCGTGGTGACAGCCATCCTGCTGGTCACCACCGTCGTCATCTCCGTCAACTCCCTGATCGGGAACGATGAGGGGATCCTCCTCATAGGTTTCGACCACGAGATGGCGGGAGAACATGTGAGGAACCTTGTCCAGTGGGGGCCGCGGATGACAGGGTCCGAGGCCGAAAGCCTCGGTGCGGATTACATATCAAGGCAGTTCGAGGATGCGGGCCTTCAGGATGTCCATATAGAGACCTTTCAGGTCCCCATGTTCGAGGTGGTAACGGCCGAACTCTCCCTAGTTGAATATTACCCCCTGAAGAATGTCCCGAGACCGTTCGGGCAGACCGTCCAATTCACCCATATGGAGGAGTTCGTCATCCAGGGCTACTCGGGATCCCTCGCTTCCAGCGATTTCAGGGGGGACCTCGAGGTCGTCGATATAGGGAACGGGACGGACCCGGGTTCATATTCACGTAGTAGGGGTATGGTATGTTTCATAGAACAGACCGTGGACACCCCCGGCAACGTGGTGGTCTACGAGAACGCCTTTTCCGCAGGAGCCAGTGCGATAATACTTCAGAACCTCATGAGAGGGGAGGAGATAGGCTACCTTCCCATGTTCAAGACAAGTCAATACCACGAACCGGAACAGGCAGCAAGGGACATCCCCTTCATGATGGTCTCGAAGGACTGCGGGGACGAGATCCTCCAGAGAACATCCGGGAGCTTCAAACTCAGGATGGACATAGAGGTCAGAACAGGCAATATGGACTGCAGGGTAGTGGTGGGGGACCTCAAGGGGAAGAGCGATGACGGAATGATAGTGTTCGGGGCGCATCATGATACCTGTTACAATACTATTGGTGCGGTCGATAATACCGTGGGTCCTGCCACGTTGATAGAGATCGCTAGGGGAATGAACGGGAGGACCCCGAAAAGCACCATCAGGTTCGCTACTTTCGGGGGGGAGGAGGAGGGTCTTTACGGGTCCATCGAATATTACAAAGCTCACCGAGCGGAGTTCCAGGATACCGTCGACCTCTATATCAACTTCGACATGGCCCATGTGGACCCCGATACGAACAGTTTCACGGTAACGACCACCCGGAACTCGACAATACCTGTCCTTGAGGATATCAGAGATAAGCTGCTCAGGAAGGATCCGACCCTGTCCAGATATGAGATAAGTGTCGTATACGACGACATGAGATGGGCAGCTTCCGACCACTGGCCTTTCGTTAACGGTGGACATCATGCGATGGGGGGGTGGGGGTCCGGGTGTATTGAATATCATACTTACAAGGACGATCTCACCAACCTGAACCCTGAGTCTTTGCAGATCGGTGGAAGGATCCTGGGGAGCTATGCACTGATGACCGCAAGCTGATGCGTTCCGGGATCAAAGTGAATTATTATTACACTGAGTCCCATTATCTACGGGGGTATTCCGATGGAAAATGAAGAAACGGGTGTATTTCGCAGGCTTAGGATATTCAACCTCGTCATGGCGGTCCTGCACTTCCTTCAGGGGCTCGTCATGGTCTTGATAAGCAGCGACCTGACAATCGGGGTGACAAGAGGGTTCCTCGACTACGACCCGGCCCTTGAAAAGCTCTTTCCTGCATCGGCACATGTGATGGATATTCGCTTAGGTCCGTTCATTGCCTCGTTCCTTTTCATGTCGTCGATCGCCCACTTGTTGATAGGGACCGGGCTCTTTAACAGGTATGTGAACGATCTGAAGAAGGGACTGAACCGGTTCCGATGGTATGAATATTCGATCAGCGCATCCGTCATGATCGTCGCCATTGCCATGTTGACAGGTATATATGACATCGGAACGCTCATACTCATCTTCTTCATGAACATGATGATGATATTATTCGGTCTCCGAATGGAGGTCCACAACCAGGGAAGGAAAGAGCTTGACTGGGCTCCGTTCATCTACGGATGCATAGCGGGTCTGATACCGTGGATTGCCATCGCCTTCCACCTTTTCGGGGCGGGAGGGGGCGACGGAGGACCTCCGACGTTCGTCTATTACATCTACATTTCGATCGCAGTCTTCTTCAACTGTTTCGCCATCAACATGGTCCTCCAGTACAAGAAGGTCTGGAAATGGAAAAATTATCTCTTCGGTGAAACGATGTATATAGTTCTGAGCCTGGTCGCGAAATCACTTCTCGCTTGGCAGGTGTTCGCAGGGACCCTTAGACCCGGATGATGAGACGCTCGAGCGGAAATGGTCCATATAGGAAGGTTCCTTCATCTGTCCACCATGGCATCCAGGGGATCTGAATTTGGTCTCTTTTACCAATCATATTTTTATATGGAATCCAGAGTTGAGGAAACATGGTATACCTGAAGGACCTCGGCGAGAGTCTTGCCCTGATAACCGGAGGGTCCAGCGGTATCGGGCTTGCCACGGCCAGGATGCTCACTTCCAGGGGATGCCGGGTAATACTTTTAGCAAGGGACCAAGAGAAACTCCTGAATGCCGCTTCGGGTATCGATGGTGTTATAGGTACATACGTTGCGGATGTTTCCGATAAGGAAGCCGTCTCCGGGGTCTCGAAGAGGATCTTTGGTGATCACGGTGTTCCGAACATCTTGGTCAATTCCGCGGGAATTGTTTATCCGGGAATCCTCTCCGAGCTGACGATGGAACAGATAGATACCATAATTGATATCGACCTGAAGGGGACCATATACGTCTGCAAGACCTTCTCTCCCATGATGAGGCCACCTGGGCATATCGTCAACATATCCTCTATGGCGGGTATCATCGGCCTCTACGGATACACCGCATACAGCGCAGCAAAGTTCGGCGTCAGGGGATTCTCGGAAGCCCTCAGGATGGAGCTGAACACGAAAGGGATCGGAGTTTCCATCGTGTTCCCTCCCGATACGGAAACACCTCAGCTGAGGGACGAGGAACTCTCCAAACCCGAGGAGCTGAAAGCCATCTCGAATACCATCAGAACCATCCAGCCTGAAAAGGTCGCAAGAGCGGTGATCGGCGCCATCATCTCGGGAGAGTTCCTTGTTTTCCCGGATGCATCATCGAGAGCCACCTATCATGCCAACAGGTTCGCAGGTCCAATCGTCAGAAAGGTTCTCGACGGCAAGGTCAAAGGGTCATCGAAAGACCACGAGCGGGGGGATCGAGCTGGATAGGAAGAGAGGGGCGGTCATCATTATTGCCATCGCATCGGCGCTGATGCTCTTAACAGCTCTTGCGATCGTTCTTGTGGTCTTCATGCCGCGTGGTGTTTCCGTCGATGTCGGGGCCGTCACCATATACATAGAGGATGATGAATGCAACGTATCGGCAGAATTCTGCTACGATCCGGACCTGGAAGTGGAGGCGGGGCCGCTATGGGTGAGATTGGAAGGGGGGGACATCCCTCTCGGAACAGTGAACGGGACCGTTTTCGCCATTCTCGACGAGGAGCAGTTCGCTGAGATAGTCCGGGAGGAGGAGATATCGGTCCACGGTACCGTCTCGTACAGGTCGATGATCGGAACACGTCATGAAAAGAAGATAGATACAATGGTCGACCTGTCGTTCCTCGGGGAGGTTCTGAGCGGGATAGAGATAGAGAACGTGACACTGTCGACGAGGTTTCCCCTGATAACCGTCGTGGATTTCGATCTCACGGCGGAGATGGAGCGAGAGGTGAACATCTTCGCCAGCAACACTGAGGCGACGATCTCCAACGGTGTCAGCGAAGGGAAGATCGATCTTCGGCACCTGGAACTCACGAGCGACGGTGTGGGTCATGGAAAGGTGGAGATGCCCACAACGACCCTGCTGGCTCTTGGACTGTGGGGGAGGAACGTCACGGTTGAGGCATGGGGCCTCGATGCCGAGTTCGTCTTCCCGTTCACTTCTTGATCTTTAGGGGGGCCGTTAAAGGACGCTCCATGTACGAAATGAAACGGTCAATATTACGGATACTTCCCCCTGAACGAATATGAAGGGGCGGATCCAATGAACTTTCATCGGTCTTTTCCTGTCATCAAGGAGCAAGGTTCTTCTATCTCCCATTCCTTTTCGATATGAAAAGGAGGTTCGTGAAAGAGTAAATTGGACATGGCGGCTGGAGGATAAAGACGTTTTCGCTATTGGACGGGAGAGTAAAAAAGAGAATAATAATCATTGGTGAAGAAGATGAATAATAACACTTTGATCCTGATCATCGTTGTTGCGACAATTTGTCTTGTTCCAGGATCTGTGATCATATATAATTTATTCCTAAATCCTGGCTGTGGTCCCGGAGAAACAATACTGATGGAAAATTATCACGTGAACGAATGGGGAATATTCAAGCAAGAATACAATTCGAACAACGGGACATATCTGATAGGTCCGATGCCAGGAACAGTACCCATACCCGAAGTTGTCGAGGAGGTCGAGTGCAAACCCGTGATCTATTTTCATGGCGACGGAAAGATGAGATTATCGGTCAATGTAACGACTTCAGCGCAGGATGTTCTTACCTTGCCCGCTTGTACATACACGGGAGGGAAGATCAAGTGGAATATAGATATCGCAGGTGATATCTATGATCAGGGGGATGATGCGAAGGTGATAACCAGCTCTAGTGAGGCCTTCGAATACCTTTTCTATGAAGGTAAGAGCGATTATTATCAGAACATTATGGTCAGTGTCACGAAATTATATAGGAATATAATGTTTCCAGACGGTTTGAGGATCAACATCCAAAATATCGGAAACTACGAGATGGAGGATATCTATGTCATATGTGACCTGAACCTGGGCGGGCCAAAGAAAATGCTCCATTTTTCCGAATTGAAGCCCAGCGAGATCATCAATCAAACTCAGTCCTGGGATGATTGGATTAATGGTTCTGACCTAAGGGGGAAGTTGAAAGAAGACCTTATTGATAGGAATTTGACGGATGAAGAAGCGGAAGATCTGTTGAACTATTGGGTTGATGGGGATGTCGATGAAAACGGGATGAAGGTAGATAAGACCTTATTAGAACCGGATGGAAAGGAGACGGTGGAGATATTATTCTTCATATCGGAGGAGGAATATGATCATAAATTACCAATAGAATTCTCAAAAGAGCCGAGTTCGATAGATCGAGTGGGTATCAGTTATGTATTCAACATACCGATCATGAGGCAGAGGTAGAAAGGTGATTTCCACATTTGGACGTAATTGTTAAAGGAGGAGGATATATGAAACAAGATCCAAGCAAAATGAAGTCGCAATGGATCCTAGTTATTCTAAGTTCAATGTTATTGGGCATAGGGGGTGGTTTATTAATTAGTAGTCATATCGATTTTCCACCTGGATTGCTTTCTGGACCTTTTATTGTCGTAGGTTGTATCTTGAACCTCTTTATAATTAGGCGGAGACAAAAATTATATCATGAAAGGAATGATATGTATTAGGGAAAAAATATGGAGAGATTCCGTTAATGAACGGGAAAGGAAAGGGAGAAGAGTTATGAGATCGTTGCCGAGAGTCGCCGAATACGGCAAAATTTGAAGGTAGAATAATTGGATATTAAAATAATGCACATGTGAAGAGATGAATTAAGATGTATAATGGTTGTAAAAAAAATAGGTGATGATAATGATAGATGCAGACAGTATTTGTATCCTAATATTATTATCTCCAATAATCTTCTTACTTATTTCAATAATATCCACTTTTTTTTTAATAAAAGCAATAATCGGGTATAGAAAACACAAGGTTATTAAGAGGGTTATTATTCCAATAATAGCAATTTATATCATCTTAATCTTCTCTGTTATCGTTGGTTGTTATGAATACATTTATATTAATTCAGGAATAGAAACCTATGATTATTCAATAGAAATCACTCAAAATACAACATCAAAATATTACATATTCATTCCAAATTTAGTGCAAACTAGTAATAATAATCATTCCTTGCCCTTGTTTGAATATTCTATCGAACCGAAATCTACCTTGTTAAAATCCTATAATAATTCAATTATCAACATTTCATGTTCCAATGAAATAACAAAAATTGATTTCAAGGAAAGAAATACATATTTCGGGGATGCAAAGCATACTTGGAAATTTCCAAGTAATTTATTATTGAAGTCAAAAACTGATGTTTCCAATTACATAGTTGAAATATATTATTTCAATGAGGACAATCAAACCTGTAATCTATCATTAGAATACCACTCTTCTTGGAGTTCCAATGTAATCGGAGGAGGTGCGGATACTTTAACGATTGATACGGTTCTCAATAACGGAATGAATGAAGTTCCAATCTATATTGATTCGATCTGCGCGGACTAAAAATACAATACCAAATCCCCCCCCAAGAAGGCAAATTTCATTTACGACAAAGGTTATTGATGGCATGAAGGAGGTCCCGAGGAGATATCGGATCTAGACAACGATCGTAGAGG
>JAFGLL010000020.1 GCA_016928095.1 Thermoplasmatota archaeon | reverse complement strand
GCGCACTAAGCGTATTCAGGGTGGAGTGGTCACGTGCGGAGCGACCGAACTGGGAGTAATATATGAAAGCATGTGAGGGAGCGTTCGGTGGGGTACGAGTGGTCGGAGATGGTTAGAATCTCGGAAGCATCGAGTTGGTAGGGTAAGGTCCAACGTTGCTCTGGAAAACAGCAGCACGATCTGACGATAGTGAATGACAATCGACGATCAAGGGGCCGATATTAGCATGAAAAAAACCGGTCTGGACAGCAATCATTTTATGTTCAGAAAGCTATGTCCAGATCAATGGGTTGGAGGGAATTTGTCCACAGACATTGAGCTGACAATACATCCAAGTTTTTTTCTTCCGGTTTGGTCAGTCCATCCTACCATTATCTCCGTTGGTGAGGATCTTCGCAGAGAGGGTGCCGAGCAGGTCGGAGGGGTGTGCGGTGGAGGCCAGCGCAGGCACCCATGGGTGTCGTTGGGAACAAGGCGTCCGAGTGAGAACATGGATCTCAAGATCATGTTCCACGAGGATAAGCATGCGGCCCCATATTAAAAGTCAAATAATTACCTGATGCCAGATAATGATAAAAAGACACCATCTAATTTGGACAATGTGAACAATCAGCTAACCGAGTGATCGGATGTGATCGGGCTGTTCAAGGCGATCGTCTACCCTTCCTGCATCGATATGCATTAAAAGAACAGATGATCGTTCGGAAAGATGAATTCAATTTCGAACCATACAAATATTCCTTCATCATTAACATAGGCACCGAGGGAACAATATGACGAGATACAGGATCGCGGAACTTCCGGGCGACGGGGTCGGAACCGAAGTGGTAGAAGCTGCGAGGCTCGTGCTGGATACGGTCGGGTTCGAGGCAGATTACATACACGGGGATATCGGTTGGGAGTTCTGGAAGAGCGAGGGGAACGCCCTCCCGGAAAGGACATTGGAGCTTCTTCGTAACACCGACTGCGCCCTTTTCGGGGCCATCACCTCGAAGCCCAAGGATGAGGCGGAAAAAGAGCTGGACCCTTCCCTGAAGAATAAGGGTCATGTCTATTTCTCACCGATAGTCGGGATGAGGCAGCTTTTCCAGCTTCACACCAATATGAGACCATGCAGGTCTTACAGGGGAAATCCCCTCAACGTCAAGGAAGGGATCGACCTCGTCGTGTTCCGTGAGAACACCGAGGGACTCTATGCAGGCATAGAATGGTGTCCCCTCCCCGACGAGGTTCGAGAAGCATTCCTCAGGCATCACAGGAAATGGGCCCCCTTCCAGGAATTTCCGGGAGAGGATGTTGCCGTTTCTCTCAGAGTGATATCCAGGCGTGGTGCGGAACGGATACTCAGGTCCGGTTTCGAATACGCACGGAAGTTCAAAAGGACAAGGCTCACCCTGGCGGAGAAACCGAACGTACTGAGGGAGACCTCAGGACTCATGACAAAGGTCGCCAGGGAAATGGCGAAGGACTATCCTGACGTCTCCATGGACGAGGCGAACGTGGATGCCATGGCGATGTGGCTGGTGAAGGACCCGGACAAGTACCAGGTCATAGTCGCATCCAATCTTTTCGGAGACATCCTCTCGGACCTGGGTGGCGGATTGGTCGGAGGTCTGGGTTTCGCGGCATCTGCAAACCTGGGTGACGACTATGCTGTTTTCGAACCCACACACGGCTCCGCTCCCAAATATGCGGGCAAGGGGGTGGTCAATCCAACAGCCATGATCCTTGCCTCCAAACTCATGCTGGACCATCTCGGGGAGACCGGGATGGGAGCACGGATAGAAAAAGCGGTGGCAGAGGTGATACAGGAGGGGGCCGTCAGGACAAAGGACCTCGGGGGGACCTCTTCCACAATGGAAATGACAAAGGCCATCGCCTCCAAACTCTGAAGGGAGAGAACAATTGACCCGGACCGAAGAGATCAAGGAGATGGTCAGGGGCACCTACGACAGCATAGCCCCTTACTTCGCAGGAACGAGGGACAGGGTATGGCCTCCGACCATGGACATCATTCGTGAAAGGTCACCCTGCATCCTTGGGGACCTCGGCTGCGGTACCGGGAGGGCTCTTGTCGAAGCATCACGACATGGGTGCAGGGTCATCGGCATCGACAGCTCGGAAGGACAGCTCGATATGGCCAGGATATCTCTCGAGAACGAGGGTTTTCTGGATGGTCACTCACTGGTCCAGGGGGACCTTTCATCACTGCCCCTGAAGGACGGCCATCTGGACGTTTGTCTCATGATCGCTGTACTTCACCATCTTCCCTCGGAGGAGGATAGGGTCCTGGCCCTGAACGAGGCCTACCGGGTGACGAGACCCCAAGGTGTCCTTCAGGTCTCGGTATGGAGCTGGGACCAGGACAGGTTCAGGAAGAGACACCTCTCCAGAACGGAAGGCGAAAGGCCATTGGACGAACTCGACGGACCGCTCTCCGGGGACCAGTTCGTTCCGTGGAACAGAGGACAACAAGCCATGAGGTTCTACCATCTTTACGGGCCCGGTGAACTGGAGAGTGAGGTCTCTCGTTCATCATGGACGCTGCACCGCAGCTTCTTCGACGGCAGGAACCATTGGGTCGAATGTGTCAGGTCTCCCTGAAATTATCGGATGTCATATCGAACGGTCCTTCCCGTGGACCCATCCCTGATGGACCTTTACGGAATGGCCGTCTATCCTTCGATGGGTTTAAGGTGGGCACTCCCTTTTACGGTAGTAATGAAAAAGCTCTGTCTGGTCATCAATCCCATAGCCGGTATGGGGGGTAAGGTGGGTCTGAAAGGGACCGATGGAGTAGTAGAGGAAGCTGTCTTGAGAGGTGCGTTACCAGGAGCGTCCGATAGAGCACAGGAAGCCCTGTCCCGATTGAAAGAGGCTTTCACCAGGCACCGTCTCAAGGAGAAGGTCATATGGTTCACGGCCGGAGGTCCCATGGGGGAGGAGGTCCTCAGATCTATGGAGGTCGAAGGATGGGAGGTCAGAACGCTTCTTCATCCATCGGAAAAAACCACATCCTCCGATACGGTGGAACTTGTTCGACTTGCAGTCTCGGAGGGGGTCGATCTGATAGTGTTCTGCGGTGGGGACGGCACTGCAAGGGACGTCTTCGGAACTGCTGGGAGCATTCCCATCCTCGGTATCCCATCCGGGGTCAAGATGCATTCAGGCGTATTCGCACTGGACCCTTACACTGCCGGGGAGCTTTTAGAGTTCTACATCAGGGGGGAGATGACCACGGGAGAGGGGGAGATAATGGACCTGGATGAGGACAGGTACCGAAAGGGGGAGTGGAACATACGGCTCTTCGGGACCGCAAACACACTCTATGAGCCGACCTTCATACAAACGGGGAAGTTCATGGTGGCGGAGCAGGATGTCTCGACCATATTGGATGAGATAGCGGACGATATTGCGGAGAGGATCGAAGGGGAGCCCGGGTCGCTTTTCATACTGGGTCCCGGGGGTACCCTTTCGGCAATTGGCGAGAGGCTCGGTATCGACAAGACCCATCTGGGTGTGGATATCGTGAGAGGGAAGATGTTGATAGGTAAGGACCTTGGTGAATCCGACATCATCTCGATGATCGATAGCGAAGGGAATGGCAGGAGGATATATCTTGTCGTATCACCCATCGGCGGTCAAGGGTTCTTCCTCGGGAGGGGTAACCTGCAGATCGGCCCAGAGGTCATAAAAAGGGTGGGTATCAAGAACATCATCATCGTTTCGGCCCTTCAGAAACTTGATCGGACACCACACCTCAGTGTTGATACAGGGGACCATTCACTCGACCTGGAATTGAAAAAAGAGGGGAGCTACAAGGTCCTGACAGGATACAGAACCTACAGAATGAAGCAGATAAAATAAAAATAGGGGCCACGAAGGCCCCCCAACGTCTTCCTGTTACGGACTTTGCATTATCCTACTGGAAGGTCACACCGCAGCTCGGACAGACCTCTGCACCGTCCTCTATCACAGCGCCACAGCTCGGGCACTCCAGCGCGATATCGAACTCGGCACCGCAATTTGGACAATTGGGATCGGTTGGTCCAAGGGTCGCACCGCATTCGGGACAGATATCGCCGATCTCCTCCTCTGTCCTCTCCATCTCGTCGATGAGGAACTCGAGGTCCTGAACCTCCTGCATCTCGGATTCAACGGGGAGAGGCTCGGGAACAGGCTGGGAAACGTATGGTTCGTCAGGATCAAGGCTTTCCTCGTACCCCTGCATGGTCTCCTCTTTGATCGGAGCACTGCTTTCGATGGTTTCGGCCTGCTCATAATAACCACCTGAGGCTGCCGATATCTCTACCTGCTCTTCACCATCCTCTTCCCTGGGCTGCTCCATCTCCAGGGGCTCCTCATCGGACCCTTTCTCGCCACGCAGCACGTAGAACACAACCGCACCCACGATGACAAGCACCACAACGATGATGAGCACTACCAACCAGATCGGGGTTCCATTTTGATCCTCACCCTCCGTCACATCCACAGTCACAGAAGCCTGATCCGATCCACCTTTGCCATCGGAGACTGCCACGGTGAAGGTGTATGACCCGCGCACGTAATCATCAAGGTCAACGGTCACACTCGCCACCTGAGCGGTCCAACCAGTCGATGGAGATACGGACCAGCTGTAACTCAGAGCGTCACCGTCCACATCCGCACCTGTGGCTTCAAGGACAAGGTCCTTGTTGTTCGCTATCTCCAAAGAGGACGCCTCGACCGTCACACTGGGATGATGGTTACGCACATCGGAATTGTAAGGGTCCGTATCCTCATCGTTGGGAATTCCGTCACCGTCGATATCATCATCATTGTCAGTGAAAAGACCATCACCGTCCATGTCAAGCTCCAACAATGAACCGGCGGTCCCCGGAAGAATACCCGTGTAACCCTCCTGAGAGGACACGACGCTTACCCAGCTCGTACTCGGAGTGGCAGGGTCCACCGTCAACGTCCTGTAATGATACATGTCAAGGGCGTATTCACCACCATCAGATATCGACATGATCAGAGGATTCACTATCACCGAGGGGTCCGAGGGAACCTCTATCACCGCTACTGTGCTTCCGTCAGTGGATACATACTTGAAACCATGAGCGGACATGGAAAGATCAGAAGCCCTTGAACCAGAACCGAACAGACGGCTCCCCCCATACTCTATGTCAAGACCCGCATTTCCTCCGGTAAGCTCGAAAAGAAGGAACTCGTAATCCGTACCGATCACCAGATAAGGATAAGGAAAAGGATCCACGGAATACCTACCAGATGATACATCACCCTCCGTCTGCTCATCGGAAACCTCAAGACCGATCGCATCCGAACCCATCTTGATACCGGGAGTGGACGGAGCATTGAACTCAAGAGTGATCGTTATACCCTCACTGATACCCAACAGAGCATTATGATCAAGGGCGTCATCTATGTTCCCCGCTACATCATACTGCACCGAACCTCCGAACACCCTCCCGGGAAGATCGTC
>JAFGLL010000019.1 GCA_016928095.1 Thermoplasmatota archaeon | reverse complement strand
GCGAAAGTCGATGCTCCAAAAAAGTATATCGGCCGGCGGGCCTTCGTGATTATAATGGATGACGATTAGAAATTATGCAACACAGCAAATGTATATGGTCAATTTCTAATTTCATTTTCCCCGGATCAATCTTAAATAATTCCGCAATATCTATTGAAATAACTTTTTTTTCTTTGTTCATTTTACACACTCCCCTCTGAGATGCGAATTGGAAATTTTTCATCCTGTCCATTTACCGTCACATTATTGATATGTTCTGCATGAATCAATATTGGGGAATAAGAACCCTGAATATCATTGTAAATTATCCTCAAATGTTCATTATAATATGAAATGATCGATTGGTCCATAGTACTAGATCCATCTCTATCGTCATTTATTGCATCCATGAGAAGTGACAAAGCAATAAGTCGCTTTGATTCGAAGTTGATTTTATACTTTGGCCTAGCTGGATCCCAAGTATCTTTGATTATAATAGCCTGTCGCAAAATTAGAACTCCTAGACCTATATGAATGTCGTCTACGCATGCCTCCAGAATGGAGGCATACCAAATCGTTTTCGATTTGGTCACATCAGACGACTGGAAGGATTTCTTGCTTCCATTTCTTGATCTTGGTTATCATTCTATGGGTAGCTATCGCTATGGTCTGAAGAGTAATTGCTGAAAAAAGAACATGTTTCAACACTTTGCTCTTGCCTTTGACACGAACATTCCTTACATTGAGGAGTTCTTTTATCCTCGAATTGAATCTTTCACTTGCTACACGGAGATTGTACAGCAATCTCCATTCCTCCTTCGGAGGAACATTGTGATCGAATCTCCAGTTATCCCATTCCAGCTCCCACATGGAGCTCTTTTTGCTTTTCCTGGGGTTGTATTTGATGACTGGCTGATATCCATGTTCTTCACAGATTTCGTAGATCTCTTTGGTGTCGAATATCCCATCCATGATGATCGAACAATCAGTTTTTGTCCAGTGTTTCTCCAGCATTGGAATGAGTTCCAACGCTTGATCCGATTGGTGTCTGTCACCAGGAATCAATATGATCTCTCTCGGCAACTCTGATCTCGAACCAACAGCGATCATTGCCCAGTATCCATAGAACGTCTCATCCAAACTTGTGTGTCCGATCCCAGCTTCCGAGTCTGTTCGTTTTCTTGGATTTGCATTCGTTCCGATATCGGTACCATCAATGCAAAGATCATCATCATCGAACGCACCCAGATCGGTCAATACTCCATCCATTTTGTTGAAGATACCTCGTAGTCTGTTCAGGTGAGTTTTCGCCTTGAACCTGTTGATGGTGTCGTGGGATGGAATATCTTTGATGAATCCACAGAACTTCTGGAAAACAGGATTCTCTCTCAGCTGTCTTTCCAATTCTTTATCGCTCTCGATTTGGTATTTGTCCTGGATGAAGATTGCAGCCATCAGTTGCCAGTCATGATATTCGACGGGTCTTCCAATGATGGTTTTAGGTTTTGATGATTGGAAGATCGATCTGAAGTCCATGAGTCCAACGATGTCTGCGAGACATAGGTTTTTAATTGATGTAGGTGTTCTCATTTTTGACCCTTCCTGGTGAAATTCTTAATGGATTTCTTTTGGCAAACCTGGAAGGGTTTCTCTAGTTAAGTACTTTTGGTACGTATTTCATATTATGCACAATAAATTCAATAAATATCCTAGAAAATCATTCAATGGCACTTATGCGACAGGCTAATTATAGAGTAAAGCCTTTTCTATCACCACCTATCCTCTTCGCAGTTTGACCATTAATATGGAGATGATAATCATACAGAGTCATTCCTCGCTCATGCATCCGACCTACAGGCAACTTATGGTTTGTAAATATTTTAATAGCAGAATGGGAAAAAGGGATTTGAAGAGAAAATAAGGTGTTCCCGAAGGGCTTTAAACTTACAGTTGATTTCTCCCTGATCAGAATGGCAGAGTAGGACATCAATAATCATGGCTCGTCAAGAATAATTGGCGGGCCCGCGGGGATTCGAACCCCGGTATGAAGCTCCGGAGGCTTCCAGGATATCCAGGCTACCTCACGGGCCCATGATCTGTAGGGTGAACGAAGTGAACCCTATAAATCCTTCGAGAGTGGCTTGGCATATACGACCGAAAGGAAGGGGGGTGGCAGGGTTTCTTACCCTTGGTTCTGTTTCTTTCGGGGAAAGAAACAGCAGGATATCCAAGCTACCTCACGGGCCCATGATCTTTAGGGTGAACAAAGTGAGCCCTATAGATCCTTCGAGATATGGACGGTTTCTAACTGATATTTTAAAAGTGTTCAACGTGATGGCACAGAAGGGGAAAGAACATGGCAAGAAAACCAAAGTCGCGTATAACTCCGCAGGACCTCTACGATCTGAAGACCGTTTCCGGGGCACGCATCTCTCCGGATGGAAAGCACATCGCATTTGTCGTCCAGAGGACCGATCGTGAAAAGGAAAAGAAGTATGCTAACATATGGATCGTCCCTGCAAAGGGAGGAAGTCCAAGGCAGTTCACTGTCGGGAACCACATCGATCGGTCACCGAAGTGGTCTTCCGACGGAAAGGAAATAGCTTTCCTCTCCAACAGGCTCGACGAGAAACAGTTCCAGCTTTTCGTCATTCCCTTCGGCGGAGGAGAAGCCCTGCCCGTGTCCTATCTCGACGGGGTCATTGCGTCATTCGAGTGGTCCCCCGGCGGAAAGGAGTTCGCTCTCTGCTTCCGAAAGAAGGACCAAGAGGAGGTCGACAGGGATTCCGACCCAAAGAAGAAGGAACTCGGCGTGATCTACAGGAAGTTCGATAGGGCCTTCTTCAAGCTTGACGGAGAAGGATTCCTTCCCCGTGAGCGGTATCAAATCCACATCCTTAGCAAGAGGACAAAGAAGACGGAACAGATCACGGAAAGCGACATTTTCGACAACGTCCAGCCGAGGTGGTCCCCTGACGGCAGATCGGTATTATACATCTCGAACAGAATGCCCGACCCGGACCTGGAGCCTTACTTCCAGGACCTCTTTATCCAGGATATCGATACAGGGACCGAGAGGAAGGTCGAGGTTCCTCAGGGTGAGAAGTTCGATGCTTGCATCTCCCCTGACGGTGAATTGATCGCTTACATCGGCAGGGAAGGCGCCGGGAGAGAGTGGAGGTTGAAGAGGCTCTACACGGTCCCTGTCGCGGGTGGTGACCGCACCTGCCTCACGATGAACAATGACGCGGATATCGGGAACGCGACGCTGAACGATATCGAGGACCATCCGGCCACATCCCAACTGGTATGGTCGCCCGATACATCTTTCATGTACTTCCAGATGTCAGAAAAAGGAAGGACCGGACTGGCATACGTGGACCTCGAGGAGGATGGGTGGCCGATACACTATCTTATCGACGAGGAATGTACCGTGGGTGAGTTCTCGTTCGACAAGAGCGGCGACCGGTTCGCCTTCCACAGGATGGATATGACCGATCCCGGGAGCATCTGGACAGGAGAACTCGGAGGGGAGGACCTGAAGAAGCTCACGGACTTCAATCCTTCCCTGACAAGGATGGCCTCCGAAATGGAAGTGGAGGAGCATTGGATAGAAACCCCCGATGGAAGGAAGCTGCATGGATGGATCATCAAGCCTCCATCCTTCGATAAACAAGGTAGGTTCCCCTCAATCCTCGAGATACATGGGGGGCCCAGGACCCAATACGGTTTCACATTCATGCATGAGTTCTATTATCTCGCATCCGAAGGGTACATCGTCCATTTCTGCAATCCAAGGGGAGGTCAGGGATACGGTGAGGACCATGCCGGCTCCATCTGGAAGCAGTGGGGGACGCACGATTACGACGATGTGATGACATGGACGGACCACGTCGAGAAGCTCCCGTATATAGACCCTGACAGGATGGGTGTCACGGGTGGCAGCTACGGTGGATACATGACAAATCTCATCATAGGCAGGACCGACAGGTTCAAGGCTGCCGTGACCCAGAGGTCCGTCTCCAACTTCATCTCGATGTGGGGATCGTCCGATTTCAACTGGCAGTTCCAGGACGAGTTCTCCGAGAAGCCTCCTTGGGAGGACCTTGATAGGTACTGGGAGCAGTCCCCGATGAAATATATCGGAGGTGCAAAGACCCCCACGCTCGTCATACACAGCGAGAACGACATGAGATGCGATATGGAGCAGGGAGAACAGATCTATGTTGCCCTGAAGAGGATCGGGGTTCCAACGGAGCTTCTTCGGTTCCCCGACTCTTCCCATGGTATTTCCAGGATGGGACGTACCGACCGCAGGGTAGCCAGATTGGAGCATCTCAAGGGTTGGTTCGATCGGTACATGAAGTAGGCATATCACCAGGCAAGGGGCAGCATCAATATGAAGAACAGGACATAGGAAGTGATCAGCATCACTCCCTGAAGCCTCCCCATCCTTCTCCTGGAGATGAGTATCCCGAGAACCGTTAACAGTATCATTCCCGGGACAACACCCGGGTTCATCAGTCCGGCCATATCGATCGGATGGATGATACCGGAGATACCAATTATTAGCAGGATATTGAATATGTTGGAACCCAGAACGTTGCCGACCGCGATCCCCCTCTGGTTCTTGATCATGGCAACAACAGAGGTCATGAGCTCAGGGAGGGAGGTCCCCGCCGCTATGAGGGACAGTCCGATAAGCGAATTGCCAACGCCAAGATCGGTGGCGAGGTCCACGGATGACCTGACAAGTAGCGGAGAACCCAAGAAGAGCATGAAGAATCCCACAACGGTCAGGAGGACCATTTTGTATGTCCTTCCTTTTGGATCCTCATCGTCCTCTGTTCTTATCGATGGTTTTGATATCCAGAACAGATAGGCTACATAGACGAGATATATCATGAGGAGAACGATGGATTCGATCCTGCTGATCGTTCCCATGGAAAAGATACCGAAGATAAAGGTGGAGAGTATGACCATCCATCCGTCCCTGACCGTGAACCTGGAAGACCTCATACCTGCGATCAGCAGGGATGCCCCGAGGACGATACCGATATTGAAAGCGTTCGAACCCACAACATTCCCCACAGCCAATCCCGGATAGCCTTCGATGGATGCCGTGAAGGAAGTTGCCAGCTCGGGAAGCGAGGTGGCAGCGGCAACCAGGGTGATACCAATGACATGACCGCTCACCCCGATCTTCTTCGCTATACCTGCGCCGCCGTCCACCAGAAAATTAGAACCGCCAACGAGCAGGAGTAGACCCACCACTACCCCTACCAGGGAAAGGAGCATATTTTCTCACATTCCACCCACATATATCAATATGGCACGGGATATCCCGGTAAATGGGATGCCCCCATCCCTATTGTTTGGAAAAAAACCAAAAAAAGCGGTAAAGATAAGGTGCTATCATTCAGCAAGCGTGAACATCTGGTCGTCCTCGCCCACATCGAAAAGACCGAGTCTTGCCCCGGCATCCAGCCATCCGTGGGCGTAGTTCACGGCCCCATAGGCGAGTACATAATTGCCGTCATGTGCAAAGGCCTTTGCATCCGAGTAATACGCCATCGCCATCGAGAGAACGTCATCTGCCAGTTTATTGAGATGGCTTCTCGGGGGAGGGGCGATCTTCACCTTGTCTATCGCTCTCCCCGTGGTCTGGAGATATTTCTTCATCCTTTCATCCGTGATGGTCCTTACCTCATCCATGGTCCCAACCTCCGAGAAAATCAGGCTACCACGATATATAGTTATCTAGCCAAATGACTGTGTGGCGACATGTATTGACGCAGATAATGACCCTGGGGCGCTTAAAGGATATGTATAAAGACCGTAGATCCTGTATCAAGGGAGAAAGAACAGTGCTCAGAGCCCTGCTCTGAAGCCGTTCAATGTCAAGCTCGAGAGACCAAAATGGAAGGATTCTATGAAGAAAAAATGGTTATTGACAGGGTCCGTTATCCTGTTATTGGCTTCAGCGTCCATTCTGGTCTGTTATTTTGTCGATGAGAATGATAATGATAGTCAAAGTGAATGGTTCATATTTGCCGATGGAAAGGAAACCGATATTTACGTAAATTCCACTACTTACTATAAGTCACAGGGCTGGAACTCGGATATTGATGTTATGCAGATATCTCCGTTGAACTCGGATCCACATACAGAAGAGGAAAAAAAGACTATTATAAATAAATTGATCGGCGAGAATTATTCTATCAGAATTGTTGATGGTAATATTGTATATAAAAACAATACTAAAGTTGTATCAAATCGTGTTGATGGATTTTTTAGTTATGCCGATTCATCCGCTATATCCGAATTAAAGTATAATGAACTTTTATCAGAGAATGAATTGATCAACAGAACAAAAGAAATATTACAATTATTTAAGGTCAATAGAAGTGAACTGAAATTAGATATAATAGAATCTAAAGAGAAAATAAAAACAATTTATGGTTCTAATGTTCCACGTTCTTTTGGTGAACAGATTGTAACATACATCCAATATATAAATGGAAATAGAGTAGACAGATATAAAGGAGACGTTTTTTTTGCTTTTGGAAAAAATGGAGAGCTAATTTTATTCCAAGATAATACTCTAAAATACAATAATATACAGATCTCGAATGAAAAGATGCCTACATTCAACGAAACCGTCGTCATGCTCTCAAATGTAAAGATCGGATTGAAAAGTGATAAATGGGAGATAACATCCTTTGAAGTTGTGTTATACGTGCCGGAGAGGGTGGTGAAGGGAAGTACAACAATCGTGACAAGTTACAGGTTCGAGTTTACACCGATATACGACCCAGAAACAGGTATCGTAGGAGAATCGGTGATATTCTATTACAGGACATGTGATTCTTACATGTATCCGCATATCTGATGATCCATTCTGGTCATATTTAAGATCATATGCATACTTGAGAATGAGGAAATTACCTGTGAAAAACGGTCATCAGCGATCCTGAAGATGCCTTCGATTACCGAGCGATCATTTATCATAAATGTAAAGAAATTCGTTTATGCGATCACAGTGTCAGTGCGGCATCCTTCTGTCG
This sequence comes from Thermoplasmatota archaeon, assembly GCA_016928095.1. Lineage (GTDB taxonomy): Archaea > Thermoplasmatota > Penumbrarchaeia > Penumbrarchaeales > Penumbrarchaeaceae > JAFGLL01. The sequence continues at coordinate 3,258 of JAFGLL010000019.1, read as the reverse complement.
ATCTCCCCCATTATGTCCACAGCATCACCACCATGCCTTGTGGACCTGGTCCTCACCTCCACGAGAACGGGTGTCGAGATGTTCCCGCCCACCACTATCGCCACGGCCACCGGAAGGTTCTGTATCTCATCGGACATGCGTGCATCGAGCCCCTCGAACGAAGCGATGACCGCCTTGATATCGTTGGGATTTGTCACCTTGAGCAGGACCTGCGTTCCGCACTGGGATAGAACGTTCTTGTCCACCTTTGCCGGCCTTTGGGACACCACCGTCAGGCCGAGTCCGAACTTCCTGCCCTCCGAGGCGATGGTCCTCAGGATGGAGGAGGTAATTGCCGGTCCGCTCTGAGGGCAAAAATTGTGGGCTTCCTCCACAACGAGCATGAACGGTGGGATCAGGCAATCCTTCCTGGCGTTGAACAGTCTCCTGAGGAGAGCGGCTGCACCGATCTGCTGGATGTCGAGAGGTACCTCTTTCAGTTCGATGACGGTGACCTTGCCCGGGACAACGATCTCGACAAGGGGGGTGGGAGGGTTCTTGAAGAACGGCAGCCTTGCCAGATGCTCGAGCCCGTTGAGGATGTTCCATTTTGCCGGGTTGTTATCGGTCTGTACCGCAGCCACGAGGTCAAAGATCTCCCAATCATCTCCCAGGATATCCGTCACTTTGTTCAGGGCGTTGTACAGGACGGAGGTGCCGTATCCTATGTTCTTGAGTCCCATGAGCTCCAGAAGGTCCTCCGCCCTGAAGCCTCTGATATCGATCCCCAGGGGTGAAGGTTGTTCCCCTACGATGTCCACCTCCGAGAAGGTGAACTCCCTGAGCCTCTTCCCCAGACCTTTCGGCTTGACAGCGAACCGCCCCATCCTCCGATAATCCTCTCCATCCGTGTTGGGTGCTATCAGGGAACGGTATTCCCCGTGCAGGTCCATTATTACCACAGGTATGTTCAACCTGTTCAGCTCCTCGGTCAGAACACCGCAGGCGTATGATTTTCCCGATCCGCTCTTTGCGATTATGGAGAGGTGCCTCTGGACAAGGTCATTGGGTGACAGGACAACGTCCACCTCCGTATTGAGAACTTTACCCAGGTACACACCTTGCTCTCTGGTCAAGGCCAGCCCAAGGGTACTCTTGAGAAGGTCCGGTTCAGGTCTGAAGACCTTCGAGGAAGGCAAAATGGGGGTGAGCGGTCGCGCCAGAACGTTCCTCTGGTTCCTTGCGCCGATCAAGGAGACCGTCGCAACCCTCTTGAAGGTCACGTCCCCGCCCTTTCCAAACAGGTTCATCAGCGCTCCTTCATGGGTGAGGTCGGAGCGGAGCTCCACCTTGTCGATCATGCCGAGGACCCACCCTTCGGTGGGATGCTCGACCTGGACGTGATCGAGCTCCTTGATATCACTGTCCAGCAACACACAGCGGAACTCGTTGGACCCAACATTGCCGAAGACCACCCCCACAGGGTCACCGGGCAGGTCCTTCAGATCTTCCCTGGTTACCGTTTCCTTCCTTTGATCGATGACCATGGCTCCTCGGACCGCCTTTGATACATTGCTATTTAATCTTTCTCCGGGGTGGGCAGTATATTCGACATCGACCCTCTTCGTCGCAAGATTTTTCAATATGGCATGCGTTCCACGATAATGGCCAAGAAGCTCAAGAAGTCCACCAAGGACAAATGGATCGCAGGCGTTGCCGGCGGGATGGCGGAGTACTTCGACATGGACCCGATGCTGATGAGGATCATCTGGATCGTCGGGACGCTTGTCACCGGTGGGATCTGGGGAATAATCATCTACATCATTATGATCTTCCTGATGGAAGAGGGCCTGTGATCCTATCGATATACAAAAGGTCTAATAGACGGGCCCAGCGTACACCCGGATATGGACCTTCCGCACCGCATGATCCTGAAGGATGGCAGGTTATTCACCCTGGACCAGGGAAGCGGGCGTTCCGTTCATGGTGAGGTCATCATCATCTCGAACGGCAGGAGTTACAGGGAATGGGCCCCCTGGAGGTCGAAACTCTCCGCACTGATAAAGAAGACCGAAATGGCCTTTCCGGGAAAGAGCAACATTCTGTATCTGGGGGCCGCACAGGGGACCACGGTCTCACACATCTCCGATATCCTCGAAGAGGGGATCATTTTTGCTGTGGAATTCTCCGAGACAGCATTTCGGAAGCTGATCCTTCTGGCCAGGGAGCGAAAGAATATCGTACCCATCCTGGAAGATGCCTTCCATCCGGAAAGGTTCGGGATGATGGTCCCCCCTGTCGATGTTCTCTATCAGGATGTGTCCCAGAAGGAGCAGCTGAAGCTGTTCCTGTTGAACTCGAGGACCTTCCTGAAAAAGGGAGGTTTGGGCATTCTCATGCTGAAGTCGAGGTCGGTGGACTTTACGGCAAGACCGGTCGATGTTTACGAGGAGGTATCGAGAGGTCTGAGAGAGAACGGGTTCAAGGTGGAGACCTTTATCGAGCTCGACCCCTTCTCGGTAGACCACGCCGCCTTCGTGGTCAGGAAGATATGAGCGGCCCCTACGGGGCCGGAGGAGAAAGGTTATAGAGAAGTTACCCTTTCCCGGCCACCATGGTCCGGGTCATCCCTTTCAAGGCTTACAGGTATGATGAAAAGATCGTCGGCGATCTATCGAAGGTCGTCGCTCCTCCCTATGATGTGATAAAGGGGAAGAAGGTCGACGAGGTTCAAGGGCTTTCCCCTCACAACATCGCTTGGGTCACCAAGAACAAACCCGGGGACGGAGACACCCAGGAGAACAACCAGTACACCCGTGCCAGGGACCTCCTGTCGAAATGGATGGCCGAAGGTGCGCTGAAACAGGAGGACCAGGAGTGCTTCTATGTTTACGGACAGAACTTCGAGGTCGGGGGTCAGGAGCTTTTCAGGTTCGGTTTCATCGGCCTGATCGAACTCGAGGAGTTCGCAAAGAAAGCACCCTCAAAGGGGAAGTTTGCAGGTGTCCTCCAGCATGAGGAGACGCTCCCAAAGGATATCCAGGACAGACTGGACCTATCCAGAAGCACGATGTCCTATTTTGGACAGATATTCGTCATATATCCGGACCCGGAAGGCATAGTTGACAGCGTTCTGGAGAGGTATATGAAAAAGGCCCCCCTCATGGACCTGGTGGATATGGACAGGGTCCGTCACAGATTGTGGAAGGTGGACATCCCTGCGGATAGAGAGAGGATAACGGACGCCATGAAGGACAGGTACGTCATAATCGCCGACGG